>JAURNJ010000177.1 GCA_030830245.1 Novosphingobium sp.
CCGGTCGTGCCCGAGGTGAAGATGATGATGAGAGGGTCTTCCGCCTCGGGCTCGGGATGATCCGCCGCCAGCGAAGGCAGCACTTCGTCCGCGGCGATCCGGGCCACCTCCTCGACCTCAAAGACCGGACATTCAAGCTGGCCACGCATAGCCCGCGCCCGTTGCTCGTCGGCGAAGACCACACTGCACCCTACCTGCCGCGCGGTCAGGCAGAGTTCCTCGGGCGCTCCCCGCGAGTTGAGCAGCGTCGCGATCGCGCCAAGCCGGGCCACCGCAAAGAAAGTGATGAACCATTCGGGCAGGTTGCGCATGGCGAGGCCAACGCGGTCACCCTTGCCCACGCCATGCTCGTTCGCCAGCCATGCCGCCAGCCGGTCCGCCCCGGCAAACACCTCCTCGAAAGTCAGCGCGCGCCCTTCGATCTCGACGAAGGTCCGGCGAGCGAATTTCGTACGTGCTCGGGCGGCAATCGCGCAGACATTGGGTAGGGTTCCTGAATAAACGCGGCGAGACGGATCGTCCGCATGCAGCAATTCGAAGGGTGCACCGGGCGCAATCAGCCCATCGTTAACCCGGCGAAACGCCTCAAGCACCGATTCTCCCACCTATACTCTCTCCCGGAAAAGCAATGCGCGCGAGGCCCTGCCCGGCCCCGCGCACATCGTTGTTCGTTCAGGCCGCAGCCGCAGCGGCTTCCTGGCGCGCCCGCAGCGTGTCGGTGAACAGGTAGCAGTAGGAATCGGTCGGAATGTCCTCGTCGGGCAGCGGCACGTTGACCTGCGAAGGACGCGGGCCGAACTTCGCCGCACGCTTCTTCATTTCCTCTTCGTCGAACTTGTAGAGCTTGATCGCGTTAAGGCCGAGCACCTTGCGGCGACGCTGCTCCGACATGTCGTCGAAGGTCATGCGCAGCGATTCGAGGTTGTAGGGGAAGGTGCCCTCGTAGTGCGGGTAGTCGTTGCCCCACAGCACATTGTCTTCGCCCACCGCCTCTATGCCGTCGAGGTCGGCCTTGCTGGGGAAGCTTGCCCCGTAGAACACGCAATCGCGCGCATATTCGCTCGGCTTGCGCTTGAACACCCAGTCGCCCGAATACTTGATCTCGCCGGTCACGCCGCGCTTGATGCTGCCGTCGATGCGATCGAGATCGGCGAGCAGTTCGCCCGCCCAGCGGCAGCCAGACTCGGTGATGATGTACTTGAGCTTGGGGAACCGCTCGAACACGCCGCTTAGCATCAGGTGACGTAGGCCGGTTTGCGCTGCCCAGCGCACGTCCGACATCCAGATCGCCTGGCCAATGAGATCGTCGCCATGGTCGGCAATGCCCGCGCCGGTGTGCTGGTTCATGACGAGGTCGCAATCCTGGATCGCGGCATAAACGCGGTCCCAGGCCGGATCGTAAAGCGGCTTGAGCCAGGTCGCGTCGGGAGCGATCAGCGGCAGCAACACGCCGCCGCGCAAGCCTGCCTTGGCGAAGGCCTGAACGTCCTTTTCCGCCTTTTCCAGATCGTTGGGCAGCAGAACGCCGATGCCGGCGCGGCGATGCGGATCCTCGGCGCAGAAGTCTACCAGCCAGCGATTGTGCGCGTCGATGCCGGCTTGATACAGCTCGTACTTCTCGGGCGGAACGGCCGAAGGCGGCATCACCAGCGGCTTGTGCCAGAACGGCGGGACGGTGTTGGGATAGATCACCTCGCCGACGACGCCCTGGCTGTCCTGCTCGTTGCTACGCAGCTCGAAATCCCAGTTCCGCAGCTTTTTGACGTTGTGATAGTGCTCGGTCTCCGGGTTGCGGTAGCCGCCGCGCCACTCGTCAAACTGCGCCACGTATTTGGGGTCGAGATATTCGCGATAGGCCGCGTGGCCGCCACCGGCATGAGTATCGGCGGTAATCAGGATATAGGGTTCGTCAGACACCGGACTTGCTCCCAACTTGTTGGAGATAGCGGCGCGAATCCATTGCTTCACGCCGACAATGCCCAATCATCGTTGCCTGCCGCCCCCCCGCCAGTCAATACGTCTGGGCGCTATTGGGTGTCCTCTTTGGCTATTTCGTTATTACGCGGACGACGCAGCGGAAGCCGACGTGGCTGGTCGAGGAATCGATGGCCTGCGGGAAACGAGCGGCCGGCCGATACCGCTGGCAGTGGTCCACCGCACACAGGTGCGAGCCGCCCTTGATCACCTTGCGGCCGATCTTCAGGCCGCGCAGGTTCGCATCGAAGCTCTCACCCTTCCTTGCTCCGCGCGGATTGTCGAGCGTGCAACATGCCGAGGGGCTCTTTTTCGACGCCGGTTTCGGTTCGGCATACCAGTCTGCCGTGATTTCCCAGACATTGCCGATCATGTCGTAGAGGCCATACCCGTTGGCTGGATAGCTGCGCACCGGCGAGGTCCGCTCCCAGCCGTCCTGCTTCGTGTTGGCTAAGGGAAACCGGCCCTGCCAGTAGTTGGCGAGCATCGCACCGCCCGGCGCAAGCTCGTCGGCAAACCCTTCGGTCCAGCCATATTCACGACCTTCCAGCCCGCCACGCGCCGCCCATTCCCATTCGGCCTCGGTCGGCAATGCCTTGCCTGCCCAATCGGCATAGGCTTGCGCATCGCCGTGGGTGACGTGCACGACGGGATGGTCGTCCAGCCCGTCGAGCGAGCTGTCCGGTCCGGTTGGATGCCGCCAGTCCGCACCGACGGCAAAGCGCCACCACTGGCTGAAATCTGTCAGATCAGCGGGACCTGCAGTCTTCTCGAACACCAGCGATCCTGCTTGCGCCAGCGCAGGGTCCATACCCGGATAGTCGCGCGGATCGGGGGGAACTTCGGCGAATGTGCGGTGCCCTGTGGCAGCGACGAACTGCGCAAACTGGCGGTTAGTGACGGGTGTCTCGTCGATCCAGAACGGATTGACCCGCACCTTCCGGACAGGCGCTTCCTCGGGATAGAAGGCTTCCGAACCCATCGCGAAGGTGCCGCCGGGAAGCGCAACCATGCCCGGCGGCGGATTTTCGGAAGCCTGAAAGCGCGGTTCAGCCAAGCTGCGGCATGACCTTGTCACTGACATTGCGCAGATATTTCCAGGCGATCTCCGGCGGCAAGCCGCCTGCCAGCGGCAGCAGCGAAAGCGGTGCGCCACCCTTCACATAGGCCACGGCCTCGTCGACGCTCATGATCCGATGACTGGTGTTCTGAGCGCGCAATTCGTCCACCGTCTTGGCGAAGGAAATGCTCGCGACATCGGTGCGCCCCTCATTCCACTTCGCATAGGTGAGAACGTCGTGCATAATGTAGGAGCCGAGTTCATCCCAGGCGGCATCGACATCTTCGGCGACGAAGGTCGTGGTCGGCGCAGTCTGCGAAGGCAGCATGTAGAAGCCGACCTCGTGCCCGTTGTCCCGGCAGGCCTGCTCATAGATCTCGCCGAGCTTGGGATCGTCCGTCTGCGCCATGAACATCAGGCCGTGCTTGCCGGCGCGACGCGCCGCAGGCGGGCTGCCCCCGCCCCAGCCAACAACCGGACCACCGGGCGTAACCGGCGGCGGGGTGAC
>JAURNJ010000178.1 GCA_030830245.1 Novosphingobium sp.
CGGTTGGTCTTCGCACGACTTGCCAGCACCGCTTCCCGGTCGAGCGGGCGCAGCGTGCGAAGGTCGATCACTTCGGCTTCGATCCCCTCTCCGGCCAGCGTCTCTGCGGCTTCGAGCGCCAGCCCAACGCCGATCGAATAGCTGACGATCGTAACGTCCCTGCCCTCGCGCGCGACCTTTGCCTTGCCGATAGGCACCAGGTGATCGTCGCCTTCGGGCATTTCGAAGCTGCGCCCGTAAACCAGCTCGTTTTCGAGAAACACGACCGGGTCTTCGCATCGGATGGCGGCCTTGAGCAAGCCTTTGGCATCGTCCGCCGAATAGGGCGCGATGACGATCAGGCCTGGCACGCTGGCATACCACGGCGCATAGTTCTGGCTGTGCTGGGCGCCGACCCGCGCTGCTGCGCCATTGGGTCCGCGAAAAACCACCGGACAGCGCATCTGGCCACCCGACATGTAATTGGTCTTGGCCGCCGAATTGACGATGTGGTCGATCGCCTGCATCGCGAAATTGAAGGTCATGAATTCGACGATGGGCCGCAGGCCGCCCATCGCCGCGCCAGTGCCGATCCCGGCAAAGCCGTATTCGGTAATCGGAGTATCGATCACGCGCTTGTCGCCGAATTCCTCAAGCAAGCCTTGCGTGACCTTGTAGGCGCCCTGATACTGCGCGACTTCCTCGCCCATGACGAAGACGCGATCGTCAGCCCGCATCTCTTCGGCCATGGCATCGCGCAAGGCTTCGCGGACGGTGATCGTCCTTGTCCCCGCGCTGGTGCTTGCCTGTTCGACCACGACCTTTGCCGCAACTGGTGCTGCAGGAGCCTCGACGGGCGCAGGCGCTTTGTCGGGGGCTTTCGTCGGCGCAGATGAAGGTGCAGCGGCATCTTCCGAGTCAATCAGGGCGATGACCGTGCCGACTTTCACGTTTTGCGTGCCCTCGGGAACAGTGATCGCCGCAATCACACCCTCGTCCACCGCCTCGAACTCCATGGTCGCCTTGTCGGTCTCGATCTCGGCAAGGATGTCTCCCGAGGACACCGTGTCGCCTTCCTTGACCAGCCAGCGCGCAAGCGTGCCTTCCTCCATGGTCGGGGAAAGCGCGGGCATCTTGAGTTCCATGGTCATCAATAGCTCCCCACCACAACGTCGGTGTGGAGTTCGGACAGTTCCGGTTCGGGCGAATTTTCGGCAAAGTCCGCCGCATCCCCCACGGTTGCGCGAATGCGCTTGTCGAGCGCCTTCAGGCCATCCTCGTTTTCACCCAGTTCGAGCAGTTCCTTCTTGGCGCGCTCGATCGGATCGTTGTGCTCGCGCACATCGTCGACTTCCTCGCGGCTGCGGTACTTGGCAGGGTCGGACATCGAATGGCCACGATAACGGTAGGTGTTCAGCTCCATCAGGACCGGGCCGTTACCGGCACGAACATAGGGCAAGGCGATCTCGGCGGCCTGTCGCACTTCGAGCACGTCCATACCGTTCACGTCCATGCCAGGTATGCGAAAGGCCGTGCCGCGCCGATGGAAATGGGTTTCGGCCGAGGATCGCTTCGTCGCCGTGCCCATTGCATACTGGTTGTCTTCGACGACGAAGATGATCGGCAGCTTCCACAGGCTCGCCATGTTGAAGGTTTCGTAAACCTGCCCCTGGTTGGCCGCGCCATCGCCGAAATAGGCGACGCACACGCCGCCATCGCCGCGATACTTGTGCCCAAAGGCAAGGCCCGCGCCGAGCGGAACCTGCGCGCCCACGATGCCGTGCCCTCCGTAGAAGCGCTTTTCGGTGCTGAACATGTGCATCGATCCGCCCTTGCCCTTGGAAATGCCCGCCTGCCTTCCGGTCAGCTCGGCCATGATGATCCGGGGATCGAGCCCATAGGCGAGCATGTGCCCGTGATCGCGATAGCCGGTGATGACGCTGTCACGTTCCGGATCGAGCGCCGATTGCAGGCCCACCGCGACTGCCTCCTGCCCGATGTAGAGGTGGCAGAAGCCGCCGATCAGGCCCAGGCCGTAGAGCTGCCCAGCCTTTTCCTCGAAGCGGCGGATGAGCAGCATCTGTTCGTAGAACGCCAGCAGCTCTTCCTTACTGGCTTTATAGCGCGGAGCTTTCGCGTGCGCCTGCTGTAGGCTTCGCAGCGCGAAGTCGTCATCGGTGACGTCATCTATGGCTGGCTTCGCGGACTTTGGCTTTGCGGCGCGTGGCAAGGATTCGGCTCCCGTGGCGACTGTTCAACGCCAATATAGAGTGCTGCGTCGCAGCTTGAAGGCAATTCGGTGCAGAATCGGAGGTTTGCCGGGGAGAACCTCCCGTGTGCCGGTCAATCGAGCAGGATGACCATCTCGTCTGGACTCGCGACATTGAGCCGATCGCGCAAAAGCTGGCCCGCTAGGTCGGGATCGACACCGTTCGGATCGAGCAGATCGACGCGGTTGCGAAGCCGTTCCGCCTCTGCCTCCAGGTTGGCGACTTGCTGCTTGCGTAGTTCAAGCAGGCGTTGGTTTTCGCTCCAGGCAAGAACCCCGCTCGGCCCGGCAATTGCCACACCGCCCATCAGCAACAGCGCGGCCAGGGCAAGGCCCTGCGTCATCCTTTCGCGCGGCAATCTGGTCCGGTTTCGGCGCAACTTCATAAATTCATAGAATCAGAGTTCATTCGCCGATTCAAGCGATAATCTCCGAAATGTCATATTTCGTCGCGACCCGTGCCTGATTGACGCTCGTTGGGATCGGGTTCATCCTTTGCCGAGGCGCAACAGCGCCGCGGAGATGATGCCATGCCCCAGGAACTCGGCAGCGACACCTGCCCGATCAAGCCATTCGGCCTCGAAGTGCGATTCGACCTGTCGCGAGGCCTTTCGCCCGAGGATGGAGCGACGTTGAGGGACCTGTTCTATAAGCACAAATTGCTGCTGTTTCGCGGGCAGAGCCTGACCCGCGAGGAACAGTTTGGGGTGCTAGAACATATCGGCCCGGTCGATCGCGCCAGCTCGCTGGACTATGTCGCGCCAGATGACCCTGTCCTTGGCTCGCGCCATCTCGCGTTTCATTCCGATATGCACTTCGCGCCCTTCCCTGCCGAGGGCGTTTCGCTTCTGGCGCTCGATGTCGAGGAAGAGACGACCTACACGGCCTTCGTCGATGCCGCAGCCGCCTATCGCCGGCTTCCGGAAGCGGTGGCGCAGCGAATTGATGGCCTCAAAAGCGTGCGCGCGGCCACTCCCGGCGTCTACGAGGACGAGCTGCCCTACGACCTGCCCGAGGGAATGCATTCGATGGAACGCGACGCCGTCATGTACCATCCAGAAACGGGAGAGCCGATCGTCTATGTCGCGCGCTGTTCCACCTCGCGTCTGGTCGGACTCGACCGCGAGGACAGCTCCACCCTGCTGCACAGGCTGTACGATGCGATCTACGACGAAGCGCACATGCTCAAGCACTGGTGGCGCAACGGGGACTTGCTGATCTGGGACAACCTTGCGCTTCAGCATGCCCGCCCGAACATCGAAGGCATCACTCGTCGCAAGCTGCAACGCGCGACCATTGCCACCCACGATCAGGCGGCGCAAATCCCGGCGAGTTACATATCGCCGGTCGATGTCGAGAACTGGCAGGTGCAGGAGGGCGCGCGATGAGTTCACTTGAGGGTCTGGAAGAGCTGGTCGGCGCCTGGGAACTGCGCTCGTGCACGACGACGCTGCCCGATGGCACCAAGCGCTATACCTATGGCTCGCAGCCGAAGGGTGTCATCATGTACACTCCCGATGGCTACATGAGCTGCCACATGGCTGGCGGCGGCGAGCCGGACCCGTCAGCGCCCATGGTTGTGCGCACCGGCTATTTCGGGCCGGTGGTTATGCGCCCTCAGGACAAGGTGGTGGAACATCACGTGCGCGATTCGACCAACGACTGGATGCTCGGCACCGTGCAGGAGCGTGGCTATCGGGTCGAGGGCGACGAGCTGATCCTGTCGGCAGCGATGGGAGAGAACCAGATCGAAGTGGTCTGGAGCCGGGACTGGCGCTAGCGCGCCGCCTTGTCCTTGCTGTCGGTCGCGCGGATGCCTTCGCGCACTGCGCGCCACTGTTCGTCGCCCCAGTCTCGTGATTGTTCCCATAGCGGCGCGGCAATCGCCTGGTGCCCTGCCCCGTCGATGGCGATGGACTGGCCCGAGACAAAGAAGCTGCCCGGCGCGAGCAGAAACGCGACGAGGTTTGCCATTTCCTCCGGCTTGCCGACGCGCCCCATGGGATTGGCGCGACTTTTGCCCGCTTCGGCCTCTTTTTCCGCTGAGCGTCCCGGCAGCAGGCGCGCGTGCGCGCCCTCGGTCGGGAACGGGCCGGGGCTGACCGTGTTGAAGCGGATGCCGCGATTGCCCCATTCGACTGCCAGCGTCTGCGACATGTTCTCGATCGCCGCTTTGGCCATCGAACTCGGCGCGGTGAACGGACCGCCATTCTGGGCGTTGCGGGCGGTGATCGAGACGACCGAAGCGCTGGTTCCTTCCTTCAGCCAGCGCTTGCCGCAACCCAGCGTGACCATGAAAGTGCCTTTGAACACGATATTGGTGATGGCCTCGAAGCCCTTGACCGAGAGGTCTTCGGTGCGGCTGATGAAATTACCCGCGGCGTTGTTGACGAGGCCGGTCAAGGGGCCATCCACCCAGATCGCATCGAGCATGGTATTGATCGAATCCTCGGAGCGAATATCGCAGACGGCGATGGAAACCGCGCCGGGCGCCGCCTCGTTGATCGCGGCGGCTGCCTCCTCAAGCACCCCCTGCCGCCTGCCGCAGATGATAACCTTTGCGCCCAGTGCCGCGCACCCGCTCGCAATCATCCGCCCGATGCCGGTGCCGCCTCCAGTGACCAGGATGCGTTCGCCAGCCAACAGGCCCGGCTTGAGGATCAGATCGTCGGCGGTAAGCGGTTTGAACATGGTCTGGACTCCTGTGGCTGCCCCCTGCCACAGGCGCAGGCTCTCGCAAAGGCTGGTGCTGCCGGGCCATCAAGCTTAACAACGGTCAACCCGAACAGATAAACGTTTGTTTAACTCGCGGGATCAGTTTCTCCGAACAGTCTAACCCGGAGTGTGAACCATGGCCGACCTTTCTGCCCAGATCGACAATATCCCGTTTGCTCCCGGAGCGAAGAAAACGGCGCTTTTCACCAGCGCAGTCTCGGCTACGGCGATCATCTCGCTGTTCGTCGTTCTCACGGTGCAGATGCTGGGAAGGATCTGAGGACCTCTCGGATTCTGGGATCTGAACGGGCGCGCCTCTCAATGAAAAAGCCGCCCCAAAAATGGGGCGGTTTTCTATTGGTGCGCCCGACAGGATTCGAACCTGTGGCCCCCAGATTAGGAATCTGGTGCTCTATCCTGCTGAGCTACGGGCGCGCGCGGCGATCTCTTACCCGGCAGCATCAGCGAAGGCAATCGCGGCTCAGTTGGCTTTTTCGGGAGGCACCAGCGGCACCAGCAGGGGCGCGACGGCGATCCCTTCCTCAAGCAGGTCCTTTGCCTGTTCGAGCGTTGCCTCGCCGTGGATCGCTTCTGCCTCGCGCTCGCCATAATGCATGGCCTTGACGTCTTCGGCGAACTTGTCGCCGACCCAGCGCGATTTCTTGAGCGCTTCGGCCTGCATTTCGGCAATCTTGCGCATCACCTTGATGGCTTCGGGAGGCAGGGCAGGCATGGGCGCATTGCTCATCTGCCCGGCAGGCGCAGTTTCGCGCGGTCGCACCTCGACCATCTGGTTACCCTTGCGCCCCACGCTGGGCGCCATCACGGCCTTGCCGACATCGCTGCTCCCGCATTGAGGGCAGCACAACAGGCCGCGCTCTTGCTGGTCGGCAAAGTCATCGGACGAGCGGAACCAGCCCTCGAAGCGGTGGGCGCCAGTGCGGCATTCAAGATCGAAGACGATCATCGGGTGCGACTATCCTGCTTCTCGATCACTAAATGGTTATATTGCGGCGGTTGGCAAGGCTGGGAAGCTGTCGCCGCACTGCCGCGGTGCGCTCGGGATCGATTTCGGCAAAGCCAAGCCCGGCGCGATCGCCGCCCATGTCGAGCACGACCTCGCCCCATGGATCGACCACCAGCGAATGGCCCCAGGTGCTGCGTCCGTCCTCGTGCTGACCGACCTGCGCGGCAGCGATGACCCAGGCGCTCGCCTCGACCGCGCGGGCGCGGAGCAGCAGTTCCCAGTGCGCCTTGCCGGTCGGCACGGTAAAGGCCGCTGGAACGGCGATCGCGTCGCATTGTTGCCGACCCAATGCCTCGTATAGCGCCGGAAAGCGCATGTCGTAGCATACGCAAAGGCCCAGGCGTCCGATTGGTGTGTCGGCGGTGACGACGCTGCTTCCGGCGGCATAGGCGGACGATTCGTTCCACTTTTCGCCGGTATCCAGGGAAACGTCGAACATATGCATCTTGTCGTAGCGCGCGGCGATCTCACCGTCCACACCGATGACAAAGGATCGGTTCGCCCAGCGTCCATCCTCGCGCGCGATCGCCAGCGAGCCGATGGCGACGACGAGCCCTTCGCGCGCCGCAGCCTCGCGGACCTTGGCGAGCACCGGGTCGTCGGCCTCCGGCACGATCCTTTCCGCCGCGCGCTTGCGGTCGCGGTCCAGCAGGCCGCTCATTTCAGGCGTGAACAGCATTGCCGCCCCGCCTGACTTCGCCTGCGACAGCGCCTCGACGATGACCCTGCCGTTCTCTGCGGGGTCAATTCCCGAGGTCATCTGCAGGACGGCGATGCGGGTCATCGCAGGATCACAGGCCGAGCAGAGGGTCGAGCTTGCCCTGCCGGTCAAGCGCGGAAACATCGTCGAACCCGCCGTAGGCGACATCGTTTATCAGGATCTGGGGAACCGTGACCGCACCGGGCACCCGCTGGAGCATCTCCGCGCGCTTCGACCCGCCCATGGTGATGTCGTATTCCTCAAAGGCGATGCCCTTTGCTTCGAACAGGCGCTTGGCCGCAACGCAATAAGGACATCCCCATTTGCTGTACATTTCGACCTTCAGATTGGCCATTGAACCGAACTCCACCACGGGGCTTGAAAAGCCGCGCCGCTATCATATCTGCATTCTCGTGTCATGCGCCGACAGGGCAAGACACATGCTCAGGGGAACGCCGGATCAGCCGGGTTCCCGCAAATTCGAAAATTGCTCATTGGAGGATTTTTGTCATGAATCGTTTTGATCTTACCCCCTATCGTCGCTCCATGGTCGGTTTCGATCGCCTGTTCGATCTCATCGAGAACCAGAACAAGGCCAACATCGGCGACAAATATCCACCCTTCAACATCGAAAAGCGCGGCGAGGATGCCTATCGCATCACCCTTGCCGTAGCCGGCTTCAAGCCGAACGATCTCGACATCACAGCGCACCAGAATCTGCTGGTCGTGCAGGGCCGCAAGGGCGATGAGCCTGTCGATGGCCAGTTCCTGCACGTTGGCATCGCGCAGCGTGGCTTCGAGCGCCGGTTCGAGCTGGCCGACTATGTCCGGGTGGAGAACGCCGACCTTGCGGATGGCCTTCTTACCATCGACCTCGTGCGCGAAGTGCCCGAAGCGGTGAAGCCCAAGAAGATCGCCATCGGCGGCCAGACCCGCCTCGAAGTGGTCGAAGACACTGACAGCGACGACAAGTCTGCCGCTGCCTGATCCTCAGGCTCGCGAGTATTGCTTAGGGGCGGGTCGGAGACGGCCCGCCCTTTTGACTCCGGCTCGATAACGGCCTGTGCCGGAATTTCGGATCGGCCTCTCAAGGACCGATATACTGGATCGTGTCGGTGCGCGGATCGGGCGTATCGGCTTTCCAGCGCACCGAACCATAGGGGCGCTCAAGCCTGCGCCGGATTACAATTCCGTTCGGCGCCTGGTCGTATGACTGCGCTTCGGCCTGAAGGTCCTGATCGGGTTGGGTATAGCGGTCCCGCATGCGCAGGTAATCGCCCCAGGTCGGACAGTGGAACCGTTCTGTCCATAGCCATGGATCCTCGATGTCGCGCGAAATCGACCATTCGAACCCGCCGATGCGCTTGCGCATCCGCTGCATGCGCATCATTACGCCATAGAAATCGCGCGCCTTGTCCGGATCGACCCGATAATCGATCTCGACCACGATCGGCCCGGAGCGCAGGCTGAGGCCAAGGGCAAGGTTCGGCTCGAAGCCGATATCGACCATGTCCTTCTCGCCTTCCTCGTCGCGCGAAAGCGGCATCCAGTAGCCGACCAGGAAAGTCAGCAGGCTCGCCGCGCCAGAAACGTAGTAGGCATTCGCCAGGCCGACTTCCCCAGCGAATGCGCCCCAGGCCCACGCGCCTATCGCGACCCCAGAAGTCAGAGAGGAACCGAACAGCGACAGCGCGCGCGCCGAAACCCAGCGCGGGGCAGAGAGTTGCACGTTGATGTTGAGCAGCGCGACCGTGAAGATATTGGCAAGGCCGAGCGTGAAATAGGCAGCGCAGGTGAGGAGCAGCGAATGGCTCATGGCGATCACGATCAGCGGCACGCCGGTCAGAATCGCCAGCAGGCGCACGGTCGGCTCGGTGGCAAAGCGATCGCGCACGTTGCTGACGTTGAGCGCACCC
>JAURNJ010000179.1 GCA_030830245.1 Novosphingobium sp.
AACGAAAACAGGCGCCCCGAAAGGCGCCTGTCTCGTGGTTCTTGCTGTTGTCGGGTGCCTCAGTCGTAGGCGCCCATCATCAGCTTGGCCATGTCGCCAGAGGTCACAAGTCCGCCTTCGCCGCTGCCTTGCGGCGTCGCGCCGCCAAGCCCCTGACGCGGCGTAACATCGACCTGGCTTGCCTGGGCGCGCAGCGCACCGACGTTGCACTTCTCGCGCCCGCCATTCTGCGCGATCGCGTCCGACCGGAACGCGGTGAGCGCATTGCGGTGGGTGATCTTGTCGATCTGCTCGTCGGTGAGGTGCTGCATCGTTTCCAGCAGCCGCTCGGGGCAATTGGGCCAGAGCGTGTCTGAGTGCGGATAGTCGCATTCCCAGGTCACGTGGTCCTCGTTCATGTGGTGCAGCATTTCGAGGCCAGCCGCATCGTCGAGGAAACAGGTATAGAAATGCCGGTTGAACACGTCGGCAGGCTTTTCTCCCGCAAAGTCGACGTTGGTCCACAGGCCGTGCCGCTCGTTGGTGAAATTGGCGCGTTCGAGGAAATAGGGAATCCAGCCAATGCCGCCTTCGGACAGCGCCACACGCAGGTCCGGGAACTTCTTCCACATCGGCGAATAGAGCCAGTCCGCCGTCGCGTTGACGATCGATATCGGCATCGTCGTGATCCAGGCCGAAATCGGCGATTCAGGCGAGGCATGCGGAGCGGAGTCACCGCTGCCGATATGGCAATTGATCAGGATGTCATGATCGACAAATGCCTTCCACAGCGGCTCCCAGTATTCGGTGTGGATCGAAGGCAGGCCCAGCCTGGTCGGGTTGTCGGGGAAGCTGACGCCGTGAACGCCCAAGTCGGAGATGCGCTTCACTTCCTTCAGGGTCTCGTCCATGTCCCACAGCGGCAGGATGGCACAAGGTAGCAAACGGCCCGGCGCATGGGCGCACCATTCGAGGATGTGCCAGTCGTTGTAGGCGCGCGTCGCCAGCAGCGAAAGCTCGCCCGGATCGTTGATGAAGGTCGCACCGGCGAAGGTTGGGAAGGTCGGAAAGTTGACCGATCCGAACACGCCGTTGACATTCATGTCATCGATCCGCGCAGCAGGATCATAACAGCCCTTGCGCATCTGTTCGAAGCGGGTCGGCTCAAGCCCGTATTCCTCTAGGGGGCGGCCAACCACGGCGTTCGAACCGCAAGTGGGGTGGATCCTGCCCTTGAAGAACCAGGCGTCCTTGCCGTTGCGTTCGATAACCTTGGGGGCTTCCTCGAGGCGGTTCTTGGGCCAGTGGCGCAGGAAGGCATCGGGTGGCTCGATGTTGTGATCGTCGACGCTGACGAGGACCATGTCGTTCAATTGCACTGTCTCTACTCCCGAGGTTTCGAGCGAAGTCATACCAGAACTTCCAGCGCTGGGAAATTGCGTTCGATCAAGTCCGTCTATCGCCGGGGCGAATTGAGTGTGTTCAATCGGTCGAGTTTTGCACTAACTCGGGTTCGTCGTCCTCATCGATGAGGATGCGCGCCGCCGCCCCATCGGGATCGTCGAACTGACCGTCGCGCAATGCCCAGAAGAATGCGGCGAGGCCGGATAGGCCAAGCAGGAGTGCGATGGGCACGAGGAGCAGCAGCCCGGTCATCGTGCGGCTCTCGCAAGACGCAGCGAATTGGCGATCACGATCACAGAGCTGATGGACATGGCGGCGGCCGCGATCAGCGGCGTCACCATTCCCGCCATGGCCAGCGGCACAGCCAGCACGTTGTAGCCGATGGCAAGCGCGAAGTTCTGCCGCACCACCGCCATGGTCCGGCGCGATGCCGCGACCGCCCGCGGAATGGCCATCAGCGAAGCCTGCACAAAGACCATGTCAGCTGCCTGAAGCCCGACCTCGCTCGCCGTACCCGGCGCCATCGAGGCATCTGCAGCGGCAAGCGCCGGGCCGTCGTTGAGGCCATCGCCGACCATCAGCACCTTGCGCCCCTCGGCGCGCAACCTTGCCACCGCGTCGAGCTTTTCGGCGGGCCGCACGCCTGAAGGGCGGATTGCGGTCGGGCGAGACGGTGAGATCGGTGTGGCTGCGCACGCCGAGCGCGAACAGCAGCCCAAGGCCGATCGCAGCCCATATCGAGGAATAGATCAGGGTGCGTGGGCGCATGATCGTCTTCCACACCGGGCGCGGCTCGCCGCCGGCAGCCTCGTGGCGGCAATCCTCCAGCGTGGCATAATCGATCAGGCCGCGCGGGCGGCCCACGTCCTTCATCACCCGGTCGCAGGCGTCGATGCAGAGCGCGCAGGTGATGCAGCCGATCTGCGGGCCTTCGCGGATGTCGATGCCCGTCGGGCGGACCGCGACGCATTGCATGCAGTCGATGCAGTCACCGAATTCGCCGGGGTTCTTCTCGGCCTTCTTGACGCTGCCGCGCGGTTCCCCGCGCCAGTCCTTGTAGGTGACGATCAGCGATTTCTCATCGAGCATCGCGGTCTGGATGCGCGGCCATGGGCACATGTAGATGCACACCTGCTCGCGCATGAATCCTGCCCAGCAAAGCTTCAGCCTGCATTGAAACATCCCTCTGGAAACGTGGTTCCGGTCCAACTCCTACCACGTTCGAAGATCATTGATCGAACGCAATTTCGGAAGATTTATGACGCACCTGCGAAAGGATTGACGCGGAAAGTCGATGCAAGGAACTCCGCCAGCTCAAAGCCCGCGCGATGCGTCATTATAGACCGCACTTGCTTGCGCATCTCTAGCGGCTGATCGTCTTGATCGTGAGGGCAAGCGCGGCACTCATGTCGCGGCGCAACATCGCCGAAAGGTTTCACCGGCCCCCATCGAAGCCGCCGAGCCTCACACCTCGATCCGGTTCAGCCCCAGCCTGGCGAGACTCATCCGCCTGCGACTGTCTCCGTCGCGAACATTGCGCGTAGTTCGGCCTTCATGATCTTGCCATTGGCGTTGCGCGGCAGATTCTCGTCCATGAACAGCACCCGCACCGGCACCTTGAACTTCGCGATGCGCGCAGCGACGTGATCCCTGATTTGGGCTTCGTCGGCCTTGCTGCCATGCGCCAGCCGCACAACCGCGGCAGGCTCCTCGCCCAGCACCGGATGCGGCACGCCGACGACGGCGGTGTCCATCACTTCGGGATGTTCGTAGATCGCGTTCTCGACTTCGAGGCAATAGATGTTCTCGCCACCCCTGATCACCATGTCCTTGGCCCTGTCAACGAGCGTGAGGTAACCCTCCTCGTCCAGTCTGCCGAGATCGCCGGTGCGCAGCCAGCCGTTGACGATGGTTTCCGCATTTGCCTCCGGCCGGTTCCAGTAGCCAGAGATAACCTGCGGGCCGCGCGCCCACAGTTCGCCGACTTCGCCTTGTGGCAGCACGGTAACTCCATCGTCAGGATCGCGGATCTGCAACTGGTTGCCCGGAACGCACGTTCCGGCAGTATCGGGGTGCGTTTCGTATTCCATGCCGCTCGCGGTGGTGAAGGTGGCGAGCGTCTCAGTCATGCCCCAGCCGGTACCCATGCGGATTGCCGGGAAGCGCGCCTTGAGGCGCCGGGTCAGTTCCGCCGCTGCCGGAGCGCCGCCATAGGCAATCGAAGTGAGGCTGGAGAGGTCGGCCTGGGTATTCTCCGCCTCTTCCAATAGTTGCCAGGCGATTGTCGGCACGCCGCCAGTGACGTTCACGCGCTCGCGCTCGATCAGGCGCACCGCTTCAGCGGCATTCCAGCGCGGCATCATCACCACCTTGAAGCCGCCACTGGCCGCGAGGATCAGCTGGGTGACAAGGCCGGTCGCATGAAACAGCGGCACCGCGGCAAGATTCACCCGTTGCGGAGCGTCCATAGGATCGACCGGCGGCGGCAGCGGATCACCCCAGCGCATCATCGCGCGCATGATCGGCAAGGCAATCGCCCCAATGTTGTTGAGAATGTTGCGGTG
>JAURNJ010000180.1 GCA_030830245.1 Novosphingobium sp.
ACCAACCCCATGCCCCCCCCGGGCCACAGCGACCCGCTGACCGTCCCCCGCGAAATCACGCCGCGCGAGGATGGCAGGATCGACCTCATGGGCTTGCCCAAGGCGAGGATCGCGCAGCAGTTTGCCGAAGCGGGACTGGACGCGAAAGCAGCGAAGCTGCGAACGAAGCAGGTCTTCCACTGGCTCTACCATCGCGGCGTCACCGATTTCGAGGTAATGACCGACATCGCCAAGACCATGCGGCCCTGGCTCGCCGAGCGCTTCGTCATCGGTCGGCCCGAAATCGTCGAGGCGCAGCATTCCGCCGACGGCACCCGCAAATGGCTGCTTCGCACGGCGGACGGCCACGACTTCGAGATGGTGTTCATCCCCGATGCGGACAGGGGTACGCTGTGCGTCTCCAGCCAGGTCGGCTGCACGCTCAACTGCCGCTTCTGCCACACGGGCACGATGCGCCTCGTGCGCAACTTGACGCCGGGCGAAATCGTCGGGCAGGTGATGCTGGCGCGCGATGCCCTGGGAGAATGGCCCAAGGGCTCGATGGCTGGGCTGGACGAGGACGAGGATGAGACCGGCCACTACACATCGGACGGTCGCCTGCTGACCAACATCGTGATGATGGGCATGGGCGAGCCGCTCTACAATTTCGACAATGTTCGCGATGCGCTGCGCCTCGTTATGGACGGCGACGGCCTTGCCCTGTCGAAGCGGCGCATCACTCTTTCGACCAGCGGCGTCGTGCCGATGATGGCCCGCGCGGGCGAGGAAATCGGCGTCAATCTCGCCGTGTCTCTCCATGCCGTCAGCAAGGAAATTCGCGACGAAATCGTGCCGCTCAACCGCAAGTATGGCATCGAAGAACTGCTGGAGGCCTGCGCCGCCTATCCAGGTGTATCGAACGCGCGGCGCATCACCTTCGAATATGTCATGCTCAAGGACCGCAACGACAGCGACGATGACGCGCGCGAACTGGTGCGCCTGATCAAGCGCTACAAGCTGCCCGCCAAGGTCAACCTGATCCCGTTCAATCCGTGGCCCGGCGCGCCCTACGAGTGTTCCGAGCCGGAGCGCATCCGGCGTTTCTCGGAAATCGTGTTCGAGGCCGGGATCAGCGCCCCGGTGCGCACCCCGCGCGGGCGCGACATCGATGCCGCCTGCGGCCAGCTCAAGACCGCAGCCGAGAAGAAGAGCCGGGCCAAGCTTGAGCGCCTGTGGGCGGAAAAGCAGGACGCGCTCGACGATTGAGCGCAGCGCGGAAACGGGTTAGCTTTCCTTCAGGAGAGCGTCCATGACCGAGCTTGCCATACCCGACAGCGTCAGGCCCTGGGCCGGGCGCATCGTAGATGCCGACGCCCATGAAATGCTGCCGCTTCAGGTTTGGCCGGAGGTCTATGGCCCGGTCACCGACCGCCTGGCCGAAAGCTTCAGCCATCATCCGCCCAACCGCCCCGACGGCCTCAATTTCCCCGGCTACGCGGGAGACGACACGCCCATGGATGCCGAGACCGTGTGGACAATGAAGGGCACCCGCGCGCCCGGCGCGGTTGATTTCAGCCGACGGCTTGAGGTTATGGATTTCACCGGGGTCGACCGCCAGCTGGTGTTCCCCGGCGGGGTCGCCATAATGGGCTCGTTCCTCTACAATTTTCCGGTCGAATACGGGTTCTTGCAAGGCTTCGAGGGCGACCGCAAAGCCTATGGCCGCGAACTGATCGAGGCGAGCAACCAGTGGGCAGTACGCACCGCCAGTCTGTCCAGCCGACTGCGCCCCATCGCCGCCCTGATGGGCGACACGCCCGGCGAAGTGATCGCCAATGCCCGTACGTTGATCGACCAGGGCATCCGCGCGGTCTGGCTGATGAGCTCAGTGCCACCGGGCGGGGTTTCGCCCGCGCACTCCAGCCTCGATCCGCTGTGGGCCATGCTCGCCGAGGCCAACGTCGCCGCCACCCTGCACATCGGCAGTCAAGGCGGATTCCTAAAGTCGGAAGTCTGGGGACAGGCCGAACATTTCGAAGGTTACAAGTCTGGCGTCGAATTCGATCTCAGCCCGTGGCGGCTCTCGATCCAGCACCTGCCCTCGCAGAATTTCCTTGCGACGATGGTGACCGGCGGCGTGTTCGAGCGGCACCCGCAACTGCGTTTCGGCGTGATCGAACTGGGCAGCTTCTGGATCGGTCCGCTCGCGCAGATGCTCGATATCTGGCACGACAACAGCCAGACCTTCGGACCGAATGCCGGCGAGCGCCTGCCGCTGCGTCCTTCCGAATACATCGCGCGAAACGTGCGGACGACGGCATTCCCGTTCGAACCGGTCGACGATTACATCGACAAGTTCGGGCTGGCAGACGTCTACTGCTACGCCAGCGACTATCCCCATCTCGAAGGCGGCAAGCATGCGATGCACCGCTTTGCGGACCGGCTGGAACGGCTTGGCCCCGAGATCATGGAGAAGTTCTTCGTCTCGAACGGCGCCTGGCTGATGCCCGAATAGGTTGACCGGACCGGTGCGCCCGGTCCACAACCCGCGCCATGCTGACAGACGCAAAAATCCTCGTCACGGGCGCGACCGGATCGGTCGCCACCCAGATCATCCGCTACCTTGCCCCGCATAACGAGGTCTGGGGTGCGGCCCGCTTCAGCCGCGAAGGCAGCAAGCAGCAGGTCGAAGCTCTCGGCGCGAAGCCGGTATCGGTCGATCTCGCCAGCGGCGACCTGTCCGCCCTGCCCGACGATTTCACCCATGTGCTTCACCTCGCCCACTTTCGCGGCGCGCCAAGCGACGTGGACGAGGCGATCCGCAACAATGGCGAAGGCACCGGCCATTTGCTCCACCACTGCCGCAAGGCGAAGGCGGCCCTCGTGATGTCGTCTGGCGCGATCTATTCTGCGGTCGAGGACCCGTGGGACTTTCCCAGTGAGGACAGCGCCATCGGCTCGGCCTTCACGCCTTGGGCGCCGACCAGCGGGCCGAGCAAGATCGCGCAGGAATCGATCGCGCGCTTTTGCGCCAGCGCCTTTGGCCTGCCAGTGGTCATCGCGCGGCTGAACACGATCTATGCCGATGCGCAGGGTTTCCTGCCGCCGATCAACATGGACATGATCATGGCCGACCGCGAGGTTTCGGTACGCTGGGACCCGATGCCGCATCACCCCATCCACGTCGATGACGTGTGCCTGCAGCTCGAAGCCATGCTCGATGCCGCCAGCACGCCCGCCAATATCGTCAACTGGGGCGGAGACGAGGCGGTCACCGTGCAGGAGTGGTGTGCGATGGTGGGCGAATGGTCCGGCAAGGAAGTGAAGATGGTGACTCAGCCCATCCCCAATTCGACTCACACCAGATCG
>JAURNJ010000021.1 GCA_030830245.1 Novosphingobium sp.
ATCGTGATCGATTTCCTCCACGCCTGGGACGAGAATCGGTTCGATGCCGCCTTTGCCCTGATGGCCCAGGACATTGTCTACAAGAACACCGGTTATCCCGATGCGCATGGCCACGATGCGGTGCGCACCACGCTCGCTGCGCTGATCGACGGCACGACGCCGATGACCTCGGTCATCCACGCCATCGCCGAGAATGCCGACGGGGTGGTGATGACCGAACGCACCGACACGCTGCACACGGCAAAGGGCGCTGTCTCTTTTCCGGTAATGGGCGCGTTCGACGTAAAGGAAGGCTTGATAACCGGCTGGCGCGACTATTTCGACGCGAGCCTGTTCAAGCCTTCCTGACGAATTCAGGCGTAAGGCGGCTTGTCGCGGCCTGTGGGGCTGAGCGTGAATATCTCGCAGCCGTCCTCGGTAATGCCGATCGAATGCTCGAACTGCGCCGAAAGGCTCTTGTCGCGGGTCACCGCCGTCCATCCGTCCGACAGCAGCTTCACTGCCGGTTTGCCGAGGTTGATCATCGGCTCGATGGTGAAAAACATGCCGGGCCTCAGCTCCGGCCCGGTGCCGGCACGACCGGCATGGACCACTTCGGGAGCATCGTGGAACAGGCGCCCGATGCCATGGCCGCAGAATTCGCGGACCACGCCATAGCGGTTCGCCTCGGCATGGGCCTGGATCGCTGCGCCGATGTCGCCCAGCCGCGCGCCCGGCTTGGCCTGCGCGATTCCCAGCATCAGGCATTCGTGCGTCACGTCGACCAGTCGCCGCGCCTTGAGCGGCACGTCGCCGACCAGGAACATGCGGCTTGAATCGCCGTGCCAGCCATCGAGCAGCGGGGTCACGTCAATGTTGACGATGTCGCCATCCTTCAGCGTCTTGTCCGAAGGAATGCCGTGGCAGACAACGTGGTTGATCGAAATGCAGCAGGAGTGCGCATAGCCGCGATAGCCAAGCGTTGCCGGAACCGCGCCGTTATCGAGCGTGAACTCGCGCACGAAATCATCGAGCGCCTGGGTGGTGACGCCCGACTGCACCAGCGGTGCGAGCGCATCGAGGTTTTCGGCGGCGAGCCGCCCTGCCCTGCGCATTCCTTCGAAAGCTTCCGGGCCATGGAGCTTGATCGTCCCGTCACGCAGGACCGTATCGGCATCCGAGACTGTCTGGTATTGATCCATATGGGGCATATAGCGGGCAGATTGTCGAATTGCGAGCCTACTTGGCTGTCACGAAGCTGGCGCGGTACTGAGGCTTCACCTGAGCCAGCACCTTTGCCGTGACCGGCAGGGTGACTTCATAATCCCCTTCGACGTAAGGCCCCGCGAGGTATGGCGCGATCAGGAAGCCGATACGGTCGAAGTCCTTGCCGTTCGACGAGCCAAGGATGACGACTGCATCGGTCGGATCGAAGCAATCCTCGAACAGTTCGAGCGCCTCTCCCTCACGGCGTTGCGCCCGTTCCTTGTTGAGCGCCGCGCAGAACTCCGCCCGCACAGCATCGTTGAAGGCCCCCTTGGACGCAAACAGGTCTGTGACCGCCCGCGCCTTGCCCGCGCGCTTGTCCCACAACAGCGCGTCAAATCCGTGGTTGCCATGGGCGCCGCCCGAATAGGTCCCAATCGCGGAGGACAGGCTGAGCCAATCGGGCAGATCGGCAACCACCTGCCAGTCTTCCTCGTAGGAGCGGTTGGTGCAGGCACCCGAATCGGGCGGACAGTCTGTCTTGGCCGCCTGCCAGTCCGCGCGGACCTCCGCCCTGACCTTGTCCTTGCGAGCCTTCAGCAGAGCATCCAGCGGGGCGATGGCATTGGCCTGGGCAGGCCACGAATAGCTGAAGAACCAAGAATCCCCGTCGGCGCCTTCCTTGAAGGAGACGGCTTTTCCGCTGCGCGGCGGGGCAGTGGCCGGCTTCGGCTTTGTCGCCGGGGTCGCGTCACTCGCAGGCCTGGCCGTGGCGGCTGCGTCCCCTGCTCCGCTCGCTGGCGCACCGCAGGCGGACATGGCCACGAGCACGACCGGCAGCAACACATAACGGTTCACGTCGATTTCCTCTCGCGATACGGGGCATTTCCCGGCTAGAGCGACCGTACCATGACGGACAAGCATGCATTGATCCAGCCCGACAAGGGCCAGGCCGCGATCGCAATCCACCTCGTCGACAAGGATGGGCTGGAAGCCTTTCGCAAGGGTCTGACCGCGCCGCAACGCGCCGCGCTCGCCGCGCAGAAATTCGGGGCAGACAGCTTCCAGTCCGCCATCGTGCCCGATGGGGATGACTGGTTCGTCGTCTCGGGCGTTGCCGACGCGGCAAACCTGTCGAGCTGGTGCATGGCCAAGCTCGCCGAGACGCTGCCGGCAGGCACCTATCGCCGCGCGGAAAGCGAACCGGGGCCGTCGATGCATGGTTGGGTCACGGGGCAATACCGCTTCGAGCGCTACCGCAAGGACGACAAGGCCGAGGGTCCGCGCGTGCTGCTGACAAAGGACGCCAAGTCCATTGCCCCCGCTCTCGCCGAGGCGCTGGCGGTCAATCTCGTGCGCGATCTGGTCAACACTCCCGCCGAGGACATGGGGCCTGCCCAGATCGAGGCCGAGGCCGAGGCGCTGGCCAAGGCCTGTGGCGGCATCGTCTTAATCACGCGCGGCGACCTGCTCGAACGCGAGTTTCCGATGGTCCACATGGTCGGCCGGGCTGCCGCGCGCGAAGCCGCGCCGCGCATGATCGAGATGGAATGGGGCGATCCGAAGCACCCGCGCCTTGCGATCATCGGCAAGGGCGTCACCTTCGATTCGGGCGGGCTCGACCTCAAACCCGGCTCAGGCATGCTGCTGATGAAGAAAGACATGGGCGGCGCTGCCCATGCCCTCGCGCTGGCCCGGCTGGTGACGCAGGCGGGCCTCAAGGTGCGGCTGCACCTGCTGTTGCCTGCAGCGGAAAATTCCATCTCCGGCAATGCCTACCGACCGGGCGACGTACTCAGGTCGCGCAGCGGGCTGAGCGTCGAGATCACCAATACCGATGCGGAAGGCCGCCTCCTGCTGGGTGATGCCCTGTTCCGCGCGGGAGAGGAAAACCCGGAACTGATCGTCGATTTCGCTACCCTCACCGGCGCGGCGCGCTCGGCCCTCGGTCCGGACCTGCCAGCCCTGTTCACTCGGCGGGATGCAACGGCGCAGGCGCTTCTCGAAGCCGGACTGGCGCACGACGATCCGTGCTGGCGGCTGCCACTCCACGATGGCTACCGCGAATGGCTCAAGAGCGACATCGCCGACCTGATGAATTCGCACGCCAATGCCTTTGCCGGAGCGAGCGTGGCCGCGCTGTTCCTCGACCGGTTCGTGCCCGACGGAGCCGACTGGGCGCACTTCGACACCTTCGCCTGGCGTCCAACAGCCAAGCCGGGACGCCCCAAGGGCGGCGACGCGCTGGGCCTGCGTGCGGCCTGGCACATGCTGCAAGCCAAGTATGCGTAAGCTTGCGTTGACCTCATGGCCCGTATAAGCGCGCCGCTCTTCGCTTTTGGGGATGGCGAACCCTTGGAAACGACGGATGATTATGTGCGCAACACGGCACCGGCTGGCGAACTTTCGCTATCCGGCCCAAGCACGCGTCCCGATGGCAGGACGATCCCCGTGCGCGGCGATCTAGCCCATATCCGGCTCGCGGGCATCCATTTCGTGCCCCATTATGCCGTGCCGATGCCGCATCGCGCCGGGTCGGACGGGGCACAGCTTCGCCTTGCCGCCAGCCCGGATGCCGAAGTGCTGACAAGCCTTGGTCGCGGCGACGTGTTCAACGTGCTCGACATGGCTGGCGGCTGGGCCTGGGGTCAGCTGGGCGAGGACGGCTTTGTCGGCTATGTGCCGCTTGATGCGCTGGAGGCAGCATGACCCGTTCGGTCTTCATCGACGGTGCGGCAGGCACCACCGGGCTTGAGATTGCAGAGCGGCTTTCCGGGCGCGGCGAATTTGTCGTGACAGTGCTCGACGAGGAACGGCGCAAGGACGATGCCGCCCGGCGCGAAGCGCTCAACGCTGCCGATTTCGTCATCCTGTGCCTGCCGGACGAGGCGGCTCGCGATGCCGTTTCGATGATCGAAAACGACTCCGTGCGAGTAATCGATGCCTCCACGGCGCACCGCACCGCCAAGGGCTGGGTCTACGGATTTCCAGAAGTCGTCGGCGCGCGCGAAGTGGCGGACGCCCGGCGCGTCAGCAACCCAGGCTGCTATTCAACCGGCTTCATTGCCCTGATCGCGCCTCTGGTCGGCGCGGGGCTTCTGCCAGCTGACTGGCCCTACATCTGCCATGCGGTTTCGGGTTACTCGGGCGGCGGCAAGTCGCTGATCGCGCGTTTCGAGGCCGAACCAGAAATCGCCTGGCGCGGCTATGCGCTCGGGCTTGGCCACAAGCATGTGCCAGAAATGCAGGTGCGCTGCGGCCTCAGGCAAGCGCCGCTGTTCACGCCAGCCGTCGTGGCGACCTACCGCGGCATGGTGGTGGAGGTGCCGTTGCCGCTTTCCGCCATGCCCAACGCTGCCTCTCCGGACGCGCTGCGGGCAAGCCTGCAGCAAGCCTATCTCGGCAGCCCGGTGGTCACCGTGCGCAACGAGCCGTTCGACGAGCTGCTGCTGCGTCAGGATTCCCAGCCAAACGACGGGCTTGAGCTGTTCGTGTTTGCATCAGCTGATCGCCATCAGGCCCGGCTGATCGCGCGGCTCGACAATCTTGGCAAGGGCGCGAGCGGGGCGGCGGTGCAGAACCTTAACCTGATGGCGGGCCTGCCCGAGACGACGGGCCTGCGGCTCTGATCGCTCCCTCTGAGGCCGCGTCACTGCCTAAAGATTGAGCAAGGCCTGCCTTGCATTTAATCACTCGCCACCCGATCGCCGCGCCTATGCGGTACGATTTGGCACAGTGAGGTCGCCACGCCTGCGATTCCGGCCTTTTCGCGCCGGTTTGCATGGCCTATCCGGAGGCGGCGTGCCTTTGGCATGATTCTTGATAACAATTGCGATAGCGAGTCACCCGGATCGCCGGTAATGCTCCGACACCGCAAGCAAGCCGCGAGGTGGGAATCAGAGTGAAGAAGATCGAAGCGATCATCAAGCCGTTCAAGCTCGATGAGGTAAAGGAGGCACTTCACGAAGTTGGTGTGTCCGGCATTACCGTGACGGAGGCAAAAGGTTTCGGACGGCAGAAGGGCCACACCGAGCTCTATCGCGGCGCCGAATATGTCGTCGATTTCCTGCCCAAGGTGAAGCTGGAGATCGTCGTTTCCGACGATCTGGCCGATCGGGTGGTCGAGGCGATTTCCGCAGCGGCGCAGACTGGTCGCATCGGCGACGGCAAGGTCTTCGTCATTCCCATCGAGAGCGCGGTGCGTATCCGCACCGGAGAGCGCGACGACGACGCGGTCTGATCACAGTTTCCGGACCCTGGCGAACCGCTTCGCCGGGTCCTACGGGAATGGGTCCGACGGGGGCCAGGCTCATTCCCGCACTCTTTAACCCCTATCCCCTCTTGCCCCCGGCAAGAGCCAAACTGGAGAACAATGAATGGCTAGTGCAAAAGACGTCCTCAAGAGGATTAAGGACGAAGAGATCGAGTGGGTCGACCTGCGCTTCACCGATCCCAAGGGCAAGTGGCAGCACCTGACCATGGTTGCCAGCGTCATGGGCGAGGACGAGCTCGAAGACGGTCTGATGTTCGACGGCTCCTCGATCGAGGGCTGGAAGGCGATCAACGAATCGGACATGATCCTCAAGCCGGACCTTGACGCAGTCTATGTCGATCCGTTCAGCGCCACCCCGATGATGATCCTGTTCTGCGACATCGTGGAGCCTTCCACCGGCGAGCTTTATGGCCGCGACCCGCGTTCGACCGCGAAGCGCGCCGAAGCCTTCGTCAAGTCGGGCGGCTTTGGCGATACCGTCTATGTCGGCCCGGAGGCCGAGTTCTTCATGTTCGACGACGTCAAGTTCTACGACGGCTACGACGGCTCGGGCTTCAAGATCAACGACATCGAACTGCCGACCAACACCGGCGTGGATATCGAAGGCGGCAACCTCGGCCACCGTCCGCGCGCCAAGGGCGGCTATTTCCCCGTCGCCCCAGTCGACAGCTGCATGGACATTCGCGGCGAGATGGTCTCGACCATGCTCGAGATGGGCCTGCCCTGCGACAAGCACCACCACGAAGTCGCTGCCGCACAGCACGAGCTTGGCCTGACCTTCGGCACGCTCGTCACCACGGCGGACCGCATGCAGATCTACAAGTATGTCGTGATGATGGTCGCGCAGGCCTACGGCAAGACCGCGACCTTCATGCCCAAGCCGATCATGAAGGACAACGGTTCGGGCATGCACACCCACATCTCGATCTGGGAAAAGGGCAAGCCGCTGTTCGCGGGTAACGGCTATGCCGGCCTGTCCGACACCTGCCTCTATTTCATCGGTGGTGTGATCAAGCATGCCAAGGCGCTGAACGCCTTCACCAACCCCACCACCAACAGCTACAAGCGGCTGGTGCCGGGTTATGAAGCGCCAGTGCTGCTGGCCTATTCGGCGCGCAACCGCTCGGCCTCGTGCCGCATCCCCTATGGCTCGGGCGACAAGGCCAAGCGCGTGGAATTCCGTTTCCCCGACGCCATGGCCAATCCGTACCTGTGCTACGCTTCGCTGCTGATGGCCGGTCTCGACGGGATCAAGAACAAGATCCACCCCGGCGAGGCAATGGACAAGAACCTCTACGACCTGCCCCCGGCAGAGCTGGCAGCAGTTCCGACCGTTTGCGGGTCCTTGCGCGAGGCGCTCGAATCGCTCGAAGCGGATAACGCCTTCCTGCTCGAAGGCGGCGTGTTCACCGCCGACCAGATCGAATCGTACATCGAGCTGAAGTGGCCCGAGGTGCTGCGTTTCGAAACGACACCGAGCCCGGTCGAGTTCGACATGTATTACAGCCTCTGATCAGCATAATTGCCGACAACAGAAAGGGCGTCTGGAGCGATCCGGGCGCTCTTTTCGTTTCACCGTGCGAGCTGATGGTTAAACGCGTGTGAAGCTTTCAACGCTATGGGAGGCCCGATGACCAACCGCGCCCGCCCTGTCGCCGTGATCGGCCCGGACAGCCCCATCGGGCTGAGCGTCGTGCGCGAGCTTGGCCTCCATGGCCAGCCGGTGCTGGTCGTGAGCAACAAGGCGGACTGCCTCTCGCGCCACTCGCGTCATGCAACGGCGTTCGAGCTTATGGATGGCCCGCTGGCGCAATGCCTGCCAGCCATTATCGCGGGGCACCGACCGATCGCCGTGCTTGCCATTTCCGAACATCACCTTGTCGAGCTGGCGGCGCTCAAGGGCAAGCTGGGCGACAGACAGGTGCTCTGCCCCGATGCCGACAAACTCGCAGTGGTGCTCGACAAGACCCGCACGCTGGAAGTGGCGGCGAGCCTGGGCATTGATGTACCACACAGCTGGCAACCGATGGCAGGCGAGGACCACGCGCAAGGAGCTGCCAGTCTCTCTTATCCTGTGGCCATCAAATGGGCTGATCCGGGCACAGTCGCTGCCTCCCTCGAAGCGCTTGGCATTGCGCTCGAAAAGGTCGAATACGCCGCCAATCCCGAAGCCCTGATGGCGATCCTCGCGCGATATGATGCGCTGCGGCTCTACCCGCTGGTGCAGGAATGGTGCCCGGGCGAGGGGTTTGGCCAGATGCTGCATATGCAAGGCGGCCGAGCGACGCTCGCCTTCCAGCATCGCCGGTTGCGCGAATGGCCGCCAACAGGCGGCGTTTCTAGCTTCTGCGAGGCCGTGTCGCCCGATCTGCATGCCGCGCAGATGGAAAAGTCCGAAGCGCTGCTGCGCGCGATCGGCTGGCAA
>JAURNJ010000181.1 GCA_030830245.1 Novosphingobium sp.
CTGCCGCTGGTGCTTGGCGGCAACGTGTTCGGCTGGACCTGCGACCGCGACCAGAGCTTTGCCGTGCTCGACGCTTTTTACGAAGCAGGCGGGAGGATGATCGACACCGCCGAGGGCTATTCCTCTTTCGTGCCCGGCAACAAGGGCGGTGAATCCGAAACGATCCTTGGCGAATGGTTGGAACTGCGCGGCGTTCGCAGCCAGATGCTGATCGGCACCAAGACCAACATGTTCGGCGCGGCAGGCGGTTTGGCACCTGACAAGCTGGCCGATGCCTTGGCAGGCTCGCTCGAACGCCTCCGCAGCGACTATGTCGATCTCTACTATGCCCACCGCGACGATCCGGAAACGCCGCTGAACGAGATCACCTCCGGGTTCGATGAATTGCTGCAAGCGGGCAAAGCGCGCGAACTGGGCGCCTCGAACTATACGCCCGAACGCCTCGTCGCCAGCATCGAGACTGCCAGGAACGCGGGCCGCGCCTCGTTCACGGTCATGCAGAACGAATACAACCTCGTCGAACGGGGTGAGTTCGAAAGCCGGTTCCTCCCGATCTGCCGCGACCATGGCGTGATCGCCCTGCCCTATTACGGCCTCGCCGCAGGATTCCTCACCGGCAAGTATCGGTCCAAGGCCGACCTCGAAGGCAGGGCGCGCGGCGGAAGTGTGGAACGGTATCTCGAACGCGGCCTGCCAGTCCTCGCCGCCATGGACGAAGTCGTGGCAGAAACAGGCGCGAGCCATGCGCAGGTCGCCATCGCCTGGATCTGTGCGCAACCAGGCATTGCCGCTCCCATCGCCAGCGCCACCTCGGTCTCGCAACTGGCCGAACTGGTCGCGGCGGTTTCGCTGAAGCTGGAAGCAAGCCAAATCAAGCGACTGACCAAAGCTGGGCAGTGAGCGGCCCCGATGCCATCTATGACCGGATCGGCGTCGATTATTCCAACCTGAGAAAAGCCGATCCAAGGATTGCAGCGAAGATTCACGCGGCATTGGGCGACACGCAGACCGTGCTCAATGTCGGCGCGGGGACCGGGAACTACGAGCCCGGCGACCGGCAGGTCACGGCGCTGGAACCCTCATCGGAAATGATCGCGCAAAGGTCGCCCGGCTTAGCTCCTGTGGTTCAGGGCCATGCCGAAGCCCTGCCCTTTGCAGATAAAAGCTTCGATGCGGCAATGGCGGTTCTTACCGTCCATCACTGGACCGACCAGCCGCAAGGTTTGCGCGAAATGCGCCGGGTGACGCGCGGCCCCATCGTGATCCTCACCTTCGATCCCGCGTTCCGCCCCTGGCTGACGGATTATATCCCCCAGCAGATTCCACTGGATGAGGCGCAGATGCCTGCCATGGCCGACTATGCAAAATGGCTCGGCCCAGTCGAGATTTCCTCAGTCCCTGTCCCGAAGGATTGCACAGACGCCTTTCTCTATGCCTATTGGCGCAGGCCCGAAGCCTACCTCGATCCGCGGCTGAGGCGGGGCAGTTCCTCTTTCTGGATTCTGGATGGCGTCGAACAGGGCCTGGCCAGGCTGTCCCGCGATCTTGATGACGGACCTGGGCCAACAGGTATCGCCACCTGCTCGATCTTGACGAACTGGACATCGGCTTTCGCCTAGTCGTCACGAAATAATCGTTCATAAAACCATGCCATAACATTACAAACTGCTCACATGCCGTTCATGTGGCCGGACGCAGCATGCTGTTAGCCACAAACGGGAGAGCGCTGATGAAGACAGCATTCATATTCGCCGCAGGTATCTCGGCGCTGACCATGGCCACCGCCGCTCAGGCAGCGCAGGCCGATTACTACCTCAAGATCGAAGGCATCGAAGGCGAAGCAAAGGTCGCCGAATGGTCGTTCGGTGCCTGCAACGCCGGGCAATGTTCCACGGTCAAGAGCCCGCGTGATGCCGCGAGCGGGCTGGAAACCGGGAAACGCCAGCACAAGCCCAGCGTCACGGCATCCCAAAACACCCAGAGCCTTCGCGAATCGCCGACGAGCACGCACTCGCATCATGCGTCCGACGCCAGCGCCGGTGCGACAAGAACCACAACCTACGACCTGAAAACCAACAAGGGCGCACGCACGGCAGGCGGCTTAGCTGTTGCCGCGGGCGATCTCGACGGCGACGGCGCGGCCGATCTAGCCTATGCCGCTACGCTTGACGAGGTCTCGTCCTTCTCGCTGACCTTCCAGAAGATCGAGGCCAGCTATCGCAAGATATGCATGGGCAAGCACATCGCCAGCGCGACATTACGTGCTGGTGCGGACATCTACGAGATCACCGGCGCAACGGTTGCCTGCTCATCGGGCGGCGTCACCGGTGTCGATGACTGGCAGGAGCAACAGATGGTTCTGACCGGCGGCCAGATGAAGCACACCAAGACCGGGCATGTCACCCTACTCAAGTGAGCCTTACAGGCTGACGATCGAAACTCCCGCCGTGCCCGGTGCGCCGTAAAGCTGCGAATAGCCGACTTTCGGATTGCCGGGCACCTGCCGCTCACCCGCGTTGCCGCGAAGCTGCTGCACGAGTTCGTGGATCTGACGCAGGCCGGATGCACCGATGGGCTCTCCGTTGGCAATCAGGCCGCCATCGGTGTTGATCGGCAGCTTGCCGTCGATCTTTGTTTCGCCGTCAGCAAGCATCCGTTCCTGCTCGCCATCCTTGCAAAAGCCGTTCTCGGCCATGTGGATGATTTCCGCGCCTGAATCGGTATCCTGCAACTGGACCACGTCCACGTCCTCCGGCCCGATTCCCGCCTGCTCATAAGCGGCCTGCGACGCGAATACAGTCGGCGCGGGTTCGTGGACCGGCAGGGTCGAGCTGGAATGCACCTCGTAGGCTCCTGCCTTGCGGGTGCGCAGCGCGGTGGCGCGCAGGTAGATCGGCTTGCTGGTAAGCTGCCGCGCCTTCTCGGCGCTGCACAGCACCACGGCGGCCGCGCCCTCGTCGGGCGAACAGAACATGTATTGCCGCAGCGGCCAGTTGAGCACACGCGAAGCGAGGATATCCTCCTCGCTCATCGGCGAGCGGCGAAAGGCGTTGGGATTGAGCGCGCCGTTAGCGTAGTTCTTGGAGGCCACTCGCGCCAGCGCCTGATGGCTGATGCCGAAATCGTGCATGTAGCGATTGATCTTCATGCCGAAGAA
>JAURNJ010000022.1 GCA_030830245.1 Novosphingobium sp.
AGCCGCGAGATGGAATGGCTCAAGGACGCCGAGCACCTGACGCTTGGCGACTACCTCGACAGCAATGGCTACAGCCAGGCCTTCCAGTACGATCACCTCCTGCCCGAGGCGGCGGCGATCTGGTCGAGCTCGCTCAAGCACATGCGCGAGTACCCTGCTTGTGCCTTCGTGCGCTTTTTCGACAATCACGGCTTGCTCAACCTGCGTGGGCGGCCGCGCTGGCGCACTGTCGCAGGGGGAAGCCGCAGCTATGTGTCGGCGATCCGGCGCGCGATGGATGTGGAAGTGCTGAGCGGCAGTCCGGTGGAGAGGGTGATTGCACTCCCCGGCGGAGCGGGGGTGAAGGTGGCCGATGCCGGCGGAACCATGCGCCGTTTCGACAAGGTTCTGATCGCCACCCATTCGGACCAGGCGCTGGCGCTGCTGGACGAGCCCGACGAGCAGCTGCGCACCTTGCTTGCGGCCATTCCCTACCGCAGCAACCGCGCCGTGCTCCACAACGACTCCGCGCTGATGCCGCGCCGCCGCCGCACCTGGGCAAGCTGGAACTACGTCGGTCATGGCGCAGCCAGCGAGGGATGTGCCGTTACCTACTGGATGAACCGCTTGCAGGATCTGGAAACGCCGGAGCCGCTATTCGTGACGCTGAACCCCGAACGTGAGCCCGATCCGTCGTCCGTCCTGTGGCAAGGCGAGTACGATCACCCGGTCTTCACGCCGGCGGCTCTCGCTTCCCAGCGCAAGATCTGGTCTCTGCAGGGGCGGGACAACGTCTGGTTTGCCGGGGCCTGGCTCGGCTCCGGCTTCCACGAGGACGGGCTCCAGGCCGGGCTTGCCGCCGCTGAGGCGATGGGCGGCGCCAGGCGCCCATGGCGGGTGCCTGACGAATCCGGCAGACTGCACATACCGGAGGACAGCCTGCCCGCGGCCGCCACCGAACTGGCGGCAGTCGCGTGACCGCTTCCTGCCTGTTCGACGGCGAAGTCGTCCATGTCAGGCACGCGCCGGTGCGTCATCGCCTCGCATACCGCATTTTCATGGGCCTGTTCGACCTCGACGAACTGCCTTCGCTTGCCCGGCAATCGCGGCTATTCGGCTACAACGCCGCCGGCCTGTTCAGTTTTCACGACATGGATCACGGAGATGGCAGCGGCAGGCCACTTCGCGTGCAAATCGAGCGGGCGTTGACGGACGCCGGAATCGATGCCCCCGACGGGCCGGTCCGCATCCTGTGCATGCCCCGGCTGCTCGGCTATGTGTTCAATCCGCTCAGCGTCTACTTTTGCCACGACCGGAGCAGCGAAATCCGCGCGATCGTCCACGAGGTGAACAACACATTCGGCGAGCGGCAATTCTACGCCTTGCCCGCGAGCACCGGTCCGGATGGCAAGGTCAGGCAGGATTGCGCCAAGTCTTTCCGGGTTTCGCCGTTCCTGCCGATGGATCTCGACTACCGTTTCACGATTGCCCCGCCTGCCGAGGAAACCTCGGTGCATATCGCGGTGCAACGCGACGGTTCAGACGTGCTCTCGGCATGGTTTGCTGGGCGACGCAGGCGATTTTCCAGTCTTGCGATGGTTGCGCTCTTCCTGCGCCATCCGGCGATGACCTTGAAGGTAATTTCCGGCATCCATTGGGAAGCACTGTTGCTTTGGGGAAAACTACGGTTCGCGCGCGGCCGGCGGTCAAGTTGATCTTATCGTTGCCGCAACCATCAGAATGATCTGGACAATGAGTGCAAATGAGGCCGCGAACGCCACACGCCGAGATTCGAAATAGTTAGGCATGAGATCGCTCCACAAGGACGCCGGAAACATGAATATCTACGTTCCGAAGACCCGGGCGGATCACCTTCATCGATGGGGCGAGGCCAGTTTAGCATGATCGGCAGCTGTCTGTTGTCTTGGTCCTGATAACGGTCTTTCGGCAGACGGCCCAGGATCTGCTCAAACCGTTGACCTGACCTCGTTCATTTCGCGATCCGCCAATCAAGGCCGAAGAGAAATGATATGGGTTACTCACAGTTTGATCCTGCCATGCAGGACCGTACGGCATGGAATGCCGGAAAGAAGGTGGGAACGAAACGACCGTTCACGCAAAAACAGATCTGGTCGATCCGCTTCTTTCTTGATCGCGAGGGACGCCTTCGTGACCGAGCGTTGTTTGACCTGGCGATCGACAGCAAGCTGCGCGGTTGCGACTTGGTAAAGATCAGGATTGGTGATTTGGTCGCTGGCGAGGACATTCGCACTCGAGCGATCGTCATTCAGCAGAAGACCGGCAAGCCGGTCCAATTCGAACTGACCAGCGATGTGCGAGCGAGCTTGGCGTCGTGGCTCGAACGCCGAGGCGGGACAACCGACGACCATGTCTTCCCAAGCCGCATCAATCATGCGCGCCACATGAGCACGAGGCAGTATGCCCGCCTTGTCGACGAATGGGTCACCGCAATCGGACTGCGGCGCGAGGACTATGGGACGCATTCACTGCGGCGAACGAATGCGTCGATGATCTACAAGGCGCCCGGGAACCTGCGGGCTGTGCAGATTCTGCTTGGCCACACCAAGATCGAAAACACCGTCAGGTATCTTGGTATCGATATCGAAGATGCTCTGTTGCTCGCCGAGCGAACCGAGATCTGACAATGGGGCGGCCCTTCGCGATTTGTCGAAGGACCGCTTCCGATTCGCCGTCCACCACCAAGGCCAGCTCCAGGCATATTCGCGTCTCATAAGGTGAAACGGGAGCTTCCGGGCCGTGAACGAACCCGCTTCGGGGGATGGGCACTTGCGGTGAAGTTGAGATAGAACGGCGAGCGTCACGCCTGGATTGAGCGCGGCGCCGGGTAGGCTGAGCATTTCGGTTCCTTCAAACAAGAGGAGTCGAACGATGAACGAACTCATTCCCGTTGCCCCTGTCAGCCCGCTGCGCCAGCGACTGATCGACGACATGAACATGCGGCATTTCGGCCGC
>JAURNJ010000182.1 GCA_030830245.1 Novosphingobium sp.
GACCTCTTGCGCACAATGGGCATCGGCAAGGCTGCAGCCTTTGTCACCACAATGGACAATTCCGGAGCTGCAGAACAGGTCGTTTCAGCGGTGCATGGAATCTGGCCCCATGTACCGGTCTATGCCCGCGCCCGTGATCCTGCCCATGCTCATCAGCTGCGCCGGCTTGGTGCCTTCGACGCCGTTCCGGAAACGACCGAGGCGAGCCTGCAGCTATCGGAATCGGTGCTGTTCGGCTTCGGCGTCCCGGAAGCAGTAGCGCGATCGGTGATCGATCAGGAGCGCGAAACATTGTGTTTTGGCGTCGCGGGCCGGCAACACCGCAAATCAGGCGAAGAAGCCTGAGCCCCTGCTTCAAGCTCAGTAGAGCTCATCCTTGTAGGCCTTGTCGAGCAACGTTTCGGTTTGAATCACGCTGGCCTCGTCCGTTTGCATCATCGAGCCGAAGCCACGCGCCGCGACCGGGCGCGCCTTTTCCGGCCATTCCCCGGGTTGCCAAAGGTGAGAACGGATCAGCGCCTTGCCGCAATGGAAGAAGCATTCGGTCACTTCGACGCGGGTGTGCAGCAACGCCGGTTTGCCGTTCACCTGCATCCGCGCCTGCACCTCGGGATCGTGATGGAGGCTCGCCCTGCCTTTGACTCTCAGCGTCTCGCGCTGGTGCGGCGCCACGAAGATCAGACCGATGCATCCGTTTCGCAATATGTTTCGGAAGCCGAAGGTCAGCCGGTTACCCGGACGTTCCGGAATCAGCAGGATGGTGTCACCTGCCACCTCGACGAAGCCGGCCGGATCGCCCTTGGGCGAAACGTCGGGTAAACCGTCCTCGTCCACCGTGGCCACGAATACCAGTGGCGCCATGGCGATGAAATCCCTCATCGCCTCGTTCAGCTCGCTCACCACCTTGCCGCGCACGAATTCCATCGGCGTGCCCAGCACCTCTTCGAGCGCTTCTTCGCTGGCGATCTGTTGTCCGGACATGGCCCATCTCCAGTTGCTAAGGCATGCAGTCTATCACTGCTAGCTCATCGGGCCCACTCCCCGCACATCGCCACTGCGATAAGCCGGACGCCTCATCTGTCAGCGAGATGGCTCGCTACAAAAAGAAAGAACCCAACGGTGGGGTTCCGCCGGGTTCCGTCTGGGGGGACAGACGCAGTCTGACCCTTCCGGCCTTACCGCAGCAGCGACAGCACGTTCTGCTGGCTCTGGTTGGCCTGTACGATCATCGCGGTCGAAGCCTGGCTGAGGATCTGGGCCTTGGCCATCGCGGTCGTCTCGTCCGAGTAATCGGCATCCTCGATCCGCGAACGCGCGTCCGACAGGTTGGTCGAGTTGGTCGTGAGGTTGTTGACCACGCTCTCCAGACGGTTCTGGCCCGCACCCAGCGTTGCCCGCGTCGCGCTCACTTCCTTGAGGGCGGCATCGACGCTGGTAATCGTCGTTGCGGCAAGTGCCGCAGTCGTGACGTCGAGAGCTGCAACAGTGAGATTGGTGCCGTCGATGCCGAGGCTCGTAAGTGTCACGAGGTCGGTCGCGGCGGCGCCGGTGGCAATGTCGACGGTGACATCGGTGCCCACGGTTTTCGAGAACAGCGTGACGCCGTTGAAGGTGGTGTTGGTCAGCACGTCGTCGATCTGCAGCTGCAGTTCCTTGACTTCCGCATCCATGTTGGCGCGGTCGTCGACGGAATAATCGAAGTTATATGCGCGCAAAGCAAGGCCAACGCCATTGTGCTGCCTTCGGACACGACTTCATCAGAGCCGCCCGGCAACACGACTGACGCAATGCAAATGCCGTGGGCGCCTTGCGAAAGCATGAAACTTTCACCGCCGCCAACCAGTGCAATTACCGCGCCTTCATAGGCGCCGAGCGTGAGCGTCGCATCCAAGGCCCCCTTGTCCGGAACCGAGCCACTCGATCCGTCCGAGTGGCTGGCACTCCGCAACAGCAGGTCATACGCCTCCCGTATTCGGTCAGCCTGCTCGACAGGCGCACTGGCGGCGCAGTCATGCAGAAGGTCGCGAAGCCGCGACTTCAACATATCGCGTTTCAGCCTGTCTGTTGGTTGCGGCGACAAGTTGTCCGACTCCCGATTCGTCATGTACCTCGCGGTTCTGGCCTTCGTCGCCATAGCCACCGGGTCAAGTCCGTCCGCACGTGCGCGTCAAAAAGCGGCAAGCGCCAAAGTGCAACATGATAGCCGCCTCTGCTTAATCGCCTGTTGCGCGCGTATACCGCAACTCCCCTGCTGTCTCGGCAACCTCCCGCATTGCCGGCTTGCGATGCTTGGAATAGGAACGTCGCTGATCACAGGACCGATTCTGCGGCAAACGCCAACCGATCAGATCCAGAAACCGTGCGCGAATCCAGACCGGCAACAAGGAGCTACCAGATGACCACCACACCGACATCGACACGCCATCTCGTCGCTCCGGAACTGGTGGAAGGGATCGACACCTTTCCCAATATGGACTTCAGCCTCGGGCTCGACCTGATCCGTGGGGGCATGGTCGATCGGGAAATGCCGCCGATGCCGCCGGGGCTGGGCGCGGTGAATTGCGAGGAGGTGTTCATCCCTGGCCTCAATGGCGCGCCCGATGTGCGGCTGCTGGTCTACACGCCCCCGGGCGATGCCGCCGCTCCTCGTCCTGCCGTCTGCCATATCCATGGTGGCGGCTATGTCATCGGCGATGCCGACATGAGCGATATTTCGAACCGCGCCATGGCACTGCAGATCGGCTGCGTGATCGTCTCGGTCGATTACCGGCTGGCACCTGAGACCCGCTGGCCCGGCGCGCTGGAGGATTGCTATGCAGGACTGTGCTGGATGGCGGATAACGCAGGCGACCTTGGCATCGACAAGGCCCGCATCGCCATCGCCGGCGAGAGCGCGGGCGGCGGCCATGCAGCAGCACTGGCGATTTACGCGCGTGACCGGGGCGGCCCGGCGATCTGCTTCCAGCTGCTCGAATACCCGATGCTCGACGACCGCACCGGCGCGACCAGCGAGCCGC
>JAURNJ010000183.1 GCA_030830245.1 Novosphingobium sp.
CGAAGCGGATCGGCGCCGCGATCAGCGAAGCGTTCGACCAGGCTGGCTGGCATGTCGTCATCCATTACGGCCACTCGCAAGGCGAGGCTCAGGCGCTAGCCGCCACCCTGCCCAGTGCCGAAGCCGTGCAGTGCGACTTGCGCGACGGTGCGGCAGCCTCGGCGATGATCGAGGCTCTTGCGGATCGGCTCAACGACTGGCGCGTGCTGGTCAACTGCGCCGGGGTCTTCGACGAGGACACGGCCAGCGCGCTCGATCCGGAGACCTTCGAAACGGCCATGCTCGTAAACGCCGCCACGCCTGCCCTGATGGCTCAGGCGTTCCTCCGGCTGGCGAGGGCGAACGGCGGACGGCGCGTCATCCAGGTCACCGACCAGAAGCTGCTCAACCCCAACCCCGATTTCTTCTCCTACACCATGAGCAAGCACGCACTCGATGCCACGGTGCGCATGCTCGCCATGGCGCAGAGCGACCCGCGCGACCGGATCTATGGCCTTGCTCCCGGCGCGATCCTTGCCAGTCACGACCAGACGGAAAGCGAGGCGGAAGTGTCGCACCGGCTCAACCTGCTTGGCCGTCGCACCGATGCCGAGGAGATCGGACGGGCCGCGCTGTTCCTCGCCGAGGGCTGGCTGGCAAGCGGCGAGAGCCTGGTGATCGATTCGGGCCAGCATCTCGTGCCGCAACCGCGCGACGTGCTCTATCTGGCGCGGCAGGCTTGAACCGCTTTCGGAACGGACTAGAATCGCGTTAGTTCCGCCTCTGGCAGGAGGGTGTGAGCACATGTTCGAACGACTGCTGGAGCAGGTCCTTCGCCGGACGATCCGCAAGGGTCGGCTCGACCTGACCTATGCCGATGGCAGGCAGGTCACCTTCGGCACGCCCGAGCCCGGATTTCCCGAAATCGCAATCCGCTTCACCGATGCAAAGGTCCCCCGCCAGCTCGTGAGCGACCCCCGTCTCGGCGCGGGCGAAGCATACATGGACGGGCGCATCGTGATCGAGCGCGGCGACGTGATGGGCTTCGTCCAGCTCGTCCAGTCGAACAACCGCTGGGAAGACAAGGCGGCCAAATTGCGCCCAGGTCGATTGCGGCGCTGGCACAATGCCGCCAAACACCGCATCGCCTCGTTCAACCGGGCGTCCAGTTCGCGGCGCAACGTCGCTCACCATTACGATATCGGCAACGCGCTTTACGAGCTGATGCTCGATGCCGAGCACATGCAGTATTCCTGCGCGTACTGGCCTCGCGAGCATATGACGCTGGGCGAGGCGCAAGAGGCAAAGCTCGCCCATATTGCCGCCAAGCACGCGCTCGCACCCGGCCAGCGCGTGCTCGACATCGGCTGCGGCTGGGGCGGCATGGCGATTTTCCTCGCCAGCCGGGCCGGTGTTTCGGTCCATGGCATAACCCTGAGCAGCGAGCAGCTTGCCCTCGCCCGGCAGCGCGCCGAACGCGCCGGGGTGGCCGACCGGGTGACATTCGAGCTGGTCGACTACCGCGATCTTGCCGCGCGCGGCGAAACCTACGACCGGATCGTCTCGGTCGGCATGTTCGAACATGTCGGCAGGCCGCAGTTCGAGACGTTTTTCCAAGCCTGCGCCCGGATGCTGGCCGAGGACGGCGTGATGCTGCTCCACACCATCGGGCGCTTCGGCAGCCCCGGCAAGACCGACGCCTTTACCCAGAAGTACGTGTTCCCCGGCGGCTATATCCCGGCCCTGTCCGCGACCCTCGCGGCGAGCGAAAGGGCGCGGCTGATCGCCACCGATGTCGAGACGCTGCGACTGCATTACGCACGGACTTTGCGCGCCTGGTATGCCCGCTGCATCGAGCATCGCGAGGCGATCGAAGCGCTATTCGACGCGCGCTTCTTCCGAATGTGGACCTTCTACCTTGCCGGTGCGACTGCGGCCTTCGAAAGCGGCGGCATGGGCAATTACCAGATCCAGTTCGCGCGCAGCCGCCATGCCCTGCCCCTGACGCGGGACTATATGGCGACGGCGGAAATCGCACTCCTCAAAGGCTGGACCGCCCGCTTCGCGAGGCCATAGACCGGGCCGAAGCGGATGAGGGCCGCGCCCACGAACGGCAGCGCCACGACCCACAAGCGCACCCCGGTGACGCCCAGCGGACTCGCGATGCTGATCGCGGCGGTCATGGCAAGGCCAATGCAGATCATCAGAAGGCCGGTCACTAGCCGCCAGTGCGGCACCTGCCGGGGATCGGCCACTTCCCGCCCCGGGCTTTCGAAGCGCGCGAACGCCATGACCAGCGGTAGTGTGACGGCAATATAAAGTGCGAACCAAAGTGGCCTTGCCAGCCACCAGTCGGCGCTCGCAGGAGCCGCATGCAAGCCGATCCCGCCCAGCGCCCAAGCCACGGCAATCACCGCGACAAATGCGGTAAGGTGCCACAGGTAAATCGTCATGATCATCCCATTGACCAGAACCACCGCAGTCCAGGCCCGTTCCCGCGCCAGCCAGCGGCGCAGGATCGGCTCCAGCGCGAGCGCGAGGCCTGCCTGCGCCACTCCCAGAGCGAGCAGCGCCAGCGTCGGCGGCATCGAATTGCTCAGCTCTGGGCCGGGAACGCC
>JAURNJ010000184.1 GCA_030830245.1 Novosphingobium sp.
CCGGCTCGCCTAGGCCAGACTATCGGGCAATCAGGATGATCGAGCAGGTCGCCATCGCGCACCTGCGCATGATGCGGCTTTTGCGGCACGCCCCGGCGCATGCGATAGCGCGCATCGTCCCCGCAGTAGCGCACTGAGACAGCGCGCCGGCGGGTTTCGGCGGAGGCATTGCCATCGGCGCCGTGGATGGTGCGTGCATGGTGAACTGTCATGTCGCCCGGCTCGGTATTGAAACTGATGATCTCGCGCCCGCGCGTGTCCTTGTGGAAATCGGGAACCTGCTCTCCGTCGGTATCGGGCATCGCGAGTTCGGTGATGAAGAAATTCGGCCGGTATTTCGCCTTCCACAGGTGACTGCCGCGGATGAATATCAGCGCGCCGGTTTCGCTCGTCACGGGGTCTAGCGGCAACCAGGTGGTGCAGATCTGGCTGCCTTCCGCATGGAAATAGGCGACGTCCTGATGGAACGCGGTCTTTTCGAGCGTGCCGGGCTCCTTCACCAGAATGCTGTCCTCGTAGAGGTTGAGCTTATGGGTTCTGAGCAGTTGCGCGGCGATCTCGACCAGCGGCGAAGTCGTGGCGAGCTGGCGAAATGCCGGAATTTTCATCCAGTGATCGAGGCCGCTGTAGAAGTGCCCCCGCCTCTCGCCCGGATCGAGCATCACCTGCGCGCCGGCCGCTTGCGCCACTTGCGTTCCGAAGGCGGTATAGTCGAGGCAGTCGGGAGAATTCAGCCAGTCCTCCACGCCCTGTTGAGCCAGCGCGATCCATTCGGGCGCAATTATCTGGCGCAGGCACACGACCCCGTCACGCCAGAAGGAGTCGACTTCCTCGGGTGTTACGGATCGAAGCGGAGACGGGGAGAGAGGAATTTCCGGCATGGCCTAATCCTGCTCGTGCAGGCTTGAGACAGGCGTGAAATAGTTCTCGATCAGGTTGAACGTCCGGCGCGCGAATTTCCACTGGCCATCCAGCCGCACCAGCTCGTCGTCGTACCAGCCGTGTGCCTCGAAGCGCACGCTCGCGTTGATCCCGGTCTCGCGGATCGAGCATTGCGCCTGTGCCGTGTCGCCCGACACCGTAATGTCCGAAGGCGTGTTGAGCTGGATCAGCGAGAAAGTTTCCTCGACCAGTGCGGGAATACCCGCGACCACGGCAGCCAGACCCGAGAACGTCGCATTGGGAATGGCGGGGGCAGACCAAACGGCGGTTTCGGTGAAAAGGCCCGGCAAGACCGCCCAATCGCGGCGATTGACGCAATTGGTGTAGCGGCTGATCACGGACTGGATTTCAAGTGCATCGTTGGCGGACATGGCGTTTCAGGCTTCCTGCTTCAGCATGGCGAGTGCCTCGCGCACCGCCGCTGCCACCGGGGTGAACGGGTCGTCCTCGCTCGTCGCCGCCAGGACAAGGCGGTTGTGGCAGAACGAGACGGCAAGCTCTTCCCCCAGATCGGCCCAGCCCAGTGCGCCCCCCACTCCGGGGCAGCCGAAGGCGGTTGGCGTGCGGAAGGCGGCAGTGATCGGCTCGGGCGCATAGAGCCAGAAACCCGCCATGCTGATCGGCATGACCTGGTTGAACATCACCGTGTCAGGCTCGTCGCCGCCGATGCGCGGTTCGGCAAATGTCGCGACCCGCTCTGTCGAAAGGATGCGCACGCCATCGAGTTCGCCGCCATTCGCCAGCATGCCGAAGAAGCGCCCGGCGCTGCGGGCATTGGCGATTCCGCCGACGCCGGGGATGACGGCCTGTCGGATGCGGTCGTCTTCAAAAGTGTCGGGCAGGAGCCGCACTGCCCAGGGAGAAACCTTTTCCCAGATTTCGGGAAGCGTTTCGGGCGACATCGGCGGCATGGCGTCTTCCATGACGGCGATCCTGGACAGTTCGCTGTCGGGCACGCCCAGCCACAGACCCTCGATGCCGAGCGGTTGGTTAACTTCCTGCTGGAGGAAGGTGTTCACGTCGCGGCGCGCGGGGTCGGTTCGGCGGACCAGCTCGCCGATGATCCAGCCGAACGAAAGCGCCTGATACATGGGCTTCTCACCGGGCGCGGCCATCGGTTCCAGCGTGGCAATGGCGCCTGTCATCCAGTCCCAGTCGATCAGCCGCTCGGGAGTCATTCCGGCGGGCATTTGCGGCAGGCCAGATCGGTGCATCAGGGCATGGCGCACGGTGATCGCGCCTTTGCCCTTGGCGGCAAATTCGGGCCAGTACTGCGCGATCGGAGCGTCGTAATCGATCAGCCCCCTGTCGGCCTGGATATGCAACAGGGTCGCGGTGATCGCCTTGGAGACGGACCAGATGTTGAACAGGGTATCGTGATCGACCCGGCGCGAGCGGTCGGGATCGGCAAAGCCCGCTGCTACATCGATGAACCTGCGTCCACGATGATAGGCGCACACCTGCACGCCAAGCTCGTCCCCGGCTGCGACGGCCTTTTCGACTGCTGCCTGCACAAGCGCGTTGCCCGGTTCGAACACAGTCATTCAACGTCTCCGTCGCGCACCGGCCATGGGTGCAGCGGCTGCCCAGCCACCTCCACGTCCTGGATCATCCACACGTTCCCCGGTCCATCTGTGACGAAAAGGGTGCGCAAGTCCTCGCCGCCAAAGCAGAGGTTGGTGACGAAACCTTCGCCCGGAAGTGGGATAAACCCGACCTCCTTGCTCTCCTCCATGATCCTCACCCCGCGATCGAGGCTGGCGGCCATCCAGATGCGGCCATCGACATCGAGCTTGATCCCGTCGGTGGCGTGGTTCTCGCTGATGTTCTCCACGATCCATTCGCGCTCGCCTTCGGGCGAGAGGCGCAGCAGACCATTGCCCTCGGTGACGATCAGATTGCCTTCGGGTTCGAGCGCAATGCCGTTGACCATGACAAGTCCGCTCGCCACCTGCCGCATGGTGCCGCCGGGCGCCAAGGCCATCACGCGTGCTTTCGGCGGGCCGGGGGGTGCGGGAAAGCCGTGCGGATCGGTGAACCAGACGGTGCCATCCGGGCCGATGGCAAGGTCGTTGGGAGCCTGCATGCCACCAATGAGCCGCGTCACCGTGCCGTCGGGTGCAACCCGTTGCAGGCCCGGCTCGACGAAATGCGGCTCGGGCATGACAAAGTCATCGAGCCCGGTGCCGGGAAGCCTGGGCTGGGTGCGGAAATCGATGCCGCCGTTCTGGGTAACGAGAAACCCGCCGTCGGATGCCAGCGCAGTTGAATTCGGACCGCCCTTGGTTACCGCAATCCGCTCCTTGCGGCGCTCCTCCGGCCAGATGCGGTAAAGCGCACCCTCGACCACCGCTGTCACCACCAGCGTGCCGTCCGGGCACCATGTCGGCCCTTCGGGAACCGCAATGCCGCCGGCAATCAGCTCCGGATTGGCCAATTTGCCGCCCTCCCTAACTGTCGCTCAGGCCGAACACGCGCATGGCGTTGCCGGCAAGGATCTTGTGGCGCTCGACCTCGCTCAATCCGGCGAGATCCTTGTCGATTTGCTTTTGCGAATTTGGAAACGGGCCGTAATTGTGCGGATAGTCGTTGCACCACATGATGTTGTCGATCCCGATGGTCTCGCGGTTGGCGACCCCGATGGTGTCCCAAAGGAACGATCCGAACACATGCTTGCGGAAGGTCTCGCTCGGCTTTTCGGTCATCCCTGGATACATCGACGGGTGTTCCTGGCTCAGCACGTCCATCCACGAGACCAGCGGGGCCATCCAGGCAACCCCGGTCTCGACGCAGACCAGCTTCAGTCCGGGATGATCGCGAAAGACATGGCGCACAATCAGTGAGGCGATCATCTCCTGCGCCATGGTCTTGTTGATGATCATGTTGATCGAGGGCTCGTCATAGTTTTCCAGCCCCGGCGTTGCCGCCGCTGCATCGGCATGGACAACGATGACCAGCCCAAGTTCCTCCAGCGCGGACCACAGCGGTTCATAGACCGGCGAAGTATAGGGCGCGTCTACCGGGCACGACCACGCCCCGACGTAGCCAGGTATCGCGGGCATCAGCACGCCCTTCAGGCCAAGCTCCTTGACGCGCCGCGCCTCCTCGATGGCGAGCGGAATATCCCAGACGGGAATCTCGCCGATGCCGATCAGGCGCGCGGGATCATGCGCGCAGAATCCCGCCAGCCAGTCGTTGAACGCCATCATCATACCGCGCCGGGTATCGCGGTTCTTCGGCAACAGAATCGGATAGCCGGGGTGCACGATCACGTCGGCATCGACTCCATCGCGGTCCATGTCGGCAAGTCGCGCAGCGGGATCGCGTTGGCCCGGCACGCCCTCGTCGAATGACCGAATGAAGGGGATGTTCATGTAATCGGTTCGGTCGAGCCCGACCTGCGCCGACATCTGGCGAATGTATTCGCCTTCGAGCTCGATCGCTTCGTATTCGCCATCGTCGCCGAAGGTGCGCGTGACGAGACGCGGCGCAAGGTGGCGCAAGTCCTTGGGGAAATAGCGCTCGTACATGTCGCCCGGCGGATTGGCGTGCGAGCCCACGTTGATGACGCGATAGTTCAAGCCCAATTCCTCTCCGCACGTCATTCCCGCGCACGTCGCTTGGTTGCAAGGTGTCGCATATTCGCCGTGTTGACAAGCCGGGCGCGCTCCTATCTCAATGCGGTCAACTGCATTGAGTCAATCCAATTGCAGCCCGTCGCGGGAGATGACGATGAACGATCCGACCAGACCGCAAACGGCAGGCGCGCGCGAGCAGATCCGGGCGGACTGGATCCCGAAGGACCGCTACACCGATCCCGAAATCGCCAGGCTGGAGCGCGAACGGTTGTGGCCGCGCATATGGCACATCGCCTGCCGCGAGGAGGAGATTCCGCGGGTCGGCGATTACATCA
>JAURNJ010000185.1 GCA_030830245.1 Novosphingobium sp.
ACCAATGCGCGCAGCGAATCGCAGCTGCGCTCCGTGCTTGACCAGTTGCTCGAAAAGCTTCCGGTAACCGGCGGCGGCGCGCCCCCGGCGCAGGACGTCGCCCCGCTGATCGCCATGGGCGAGGAAGTGCTGGCGAGCGGAGACGGCGAGCGAGCGTCAGGCATCTTCGCGCAGATCGTGGAAATGGCGCCGACCAGTATTGCGGCGCAGGCGGGCTTGCTTCGCGCGCTGGCGATGGCCGGGCGGCTGGATGAAGCCGAAGCGGCCCTCGCCGCGCTCGATCCGGCAATGGTCGCCAGCCCCGAAATCGAACGCGCCCGCGCCGCGCTGGACCTCGCCAAGGCTCGCCCGGACGACAGCGAGCTTGCCTCGCTGCGCCATGCTGCCGAAGCCGCTCCCGATGACATGGAGGCGCAGTTCGCATTCGCCACCGCCGCCTTTGCCGCCGGACAACGCGATGCCGCCGCCGACAGCCTGCTCGCCATGATCGCCAAGGACGGCGCGTGGAACGATGGAGCAGCCAAGGCCAAGCTGCTGCAGATGTTCGAGGCGATCGGGCTCGACGATCCGTGGGTCGCGGCTACCCGCCGCCGCCTGTCGCTGATCCTGTTCGGATAGGCGCGTGACCAGCCAGCGCATCTCGATCTTCCCGCTGCCCGGCGCGGTGCTCTATCCCGGGCTGCACCTGCCGCTGCACATCTTCGAGCCGCGTTACCGGGCGATGATCAGCGACGCGCTGGCGCGCGACCGGCGCATTGGCATGATCCAGCCGCAGCGCCCGATGGAAGGCGCGCCGCTGTTCAGCGTCGGCTGTCTCGGGCGGATCGGCGAGGTCGAAGCGCTGGAGGACGGGCGCTTCAACATCATCCTCGAAGGCGAAACGCGGTTTCGCGTGATCCGCGAGCTGGATGTGACAACCCCGTTCCGCCAGGTCGAGGGCGAGTTGATTGACGAGACGGGTCGGCAGGTGCTCGCAGCCGTGGAACGCGCGGGCTTCGAGCGCGAGGCGCGCCGCTTTGCCGATTCGCAGGGCTATGCGGTGGACTGGGATTCGGTGACCCGGCTCGACGATATCTCGCTGATCAACGGCGTGTCGCAGATCGTGCCGTTCGATCCGGCATCGAAGCAGGCGTTGCTGGAAGCGAGCGACCTGTCCGCGCGCTGCGAGCTACTCATCCAGCTGTTGCAGTTCTTCGGCCACGGCGACGGCGACGACGACAGCGTGAGCACGACGTTGCAATAACCGGTTGGCCCGGGCCGCCAATGCAACCCGGACCTCCCACGCAGTCAGGCGACTTGCTGGAGTCTGTCGCCCATGGCCTGAACCGCTCCGGCATCTAGACGCTTGCCGCCGATCGCCCAGTCGCCCTGTTCGAACTCCTGGATGCGAACCCAGGTGACGGGTCGCATTCCCTCGCCTTCGACCTCGATCATCGCCTGGGTCACCTTGTCGATCAGCTCGCGCTTCTTGGCGGGGCTGAACACGTCCTTGATCACGTCGATTGTCACGAGTGGCATTTCCAATTCTCCTGTAGATTTTCACCGAACCATTCCGGCGCTGGCGACCGTTTGGCGCCGCCCGCCGCTGCGCTCCAGTTCAGGAAGTGAAGCAAGCAGCTACATTTTCTGAAGTGGATCGCATCGAACAGGGGGTGTATTCTAGGCAGGTAGAGGAGAGCCGCGATGAAATATGGCCAATTCTGCCCCGTCGCAAAGGCCGCGGAAATCCTGGGCGAGCGCTGGAATTTCCTGATCTTGCGCGAACTGCTGATGGGCGGACGGCGCTTCAACGAGCTGCTGCGCGGCCTTGGCGAGATTTCCCCGGCGCTGCTGACCAGCCGCCTCAAGGCTTTCGAGGTAAACGGGCTTGTCGTCCGGCGGCAGCTGGCCGACCGGCGCAGCCACGAATACTGGCCCACCCCGGCATGCGAGGCGCTGAAGCCGGTTATCGTTTCGCTGGGCGAATGGGGTCTGAGCTGGGCACGCCATACGCTGGCCGAGGACGATTTCGACGTCGAGTTCCTGATGTTCTACCTCGAACGCAGCGTCGATCCGGCCCAGTTGCCCGGCAGCGAGAGCGTGATCCGGTTCCGCTTCACCGACCTGTCGGCGCAGCCGGACTGGTGGCTGCTGATCGAAGGCGAAGGGGTCGATGTCTGCCTGACGGAGCCGGGCCGGGACGTCGACGTCTACTTCACCACCACGGTACGCACGATGCACGATGTATGGATGGGCGATCGCAGCTATCGTGAAGCGATAGCCTCGGGCGATCTGGTGGTGGCCGGGCTGCCGGCCTTGACGCGGCGGATCACGACCTGGCTGCGCCCAAGCATCTTTGCGGACTCGCCGCGGTCCCCCGTGCCCCAGTTTGCCTAACCCAGGCCGAAACTGCCCCGAAGCCCGTCAATCACATATTGCGCGGCCAGTGCCGCCAGCAAGACGCCGAGCAGGCGGGTGATGACCGCTTCCACCTTGTCGCCAAGCAACCGGATCAGCGGCGCCACCGCGATCAGCCCGGCCATCATCAGCGCCATGACAGCCGCGAGTGCCCCGAGCACGACAAGGCTTTCCTCAAGCCCGGATGCCTCGTTCATCAGCAGCATTGTCGCCGCGATCGCGCCCGGCCCGGCCAGCATCGGCATGGCCATGGGGAAGACCGAAACGTCCGCTATCTCCGGCGTGGCGATCAGCTTCTCGACCCGCTGCTCGCGCCGCTGGGTGCGCTTTTCGAAGACCATCTCGAAGGCGATCCAGAACAGCATGAGCCCACCGGCGATGCGGAAGGCATCGAGCTCGATATGCAGCGCGCCGAGCAGGTCTTCCCCGAACAGCGCGAAAACCAGCAGGATCGCGCTCGCGATCAGCACCGCGCGCACCGCCATCGAGCGTGACTGCAAAGGGCTCGCGCCCTTGGTGAGCCCGGCATAGATCGGCGCGCAGCCGGGTGGATCGATGACCACGAACAGGGTGACGAAGGCGGAGAAGAACAGCTCGGTCATGGCGCCGGGACAGGTGTCGCAACCGGACGCTCGAAGGTGCTGCCGTTCCAGTATTCGATTGCGTAAAAGCGGCTGGCGTCGCTCTCGATCCGGGTAACCCAGCGCAGGGTCTTGTCGCTCGATTCGCTCAGCAGCACCTGCGTTCCCGGCAAAGGCACGGGCACCAGCGCCGGTTCAATCGCCGCAAGGTTCCGGCAGCTAGCAACCTTGCCCTCAATCATTTCGGGTGCGGGCGGAGCGACAGCCATGTCGCCACCCTGATCGAGAACCCATTTCAGCGTGCCTTTGTTGTCGCGCCGCCAGACCGTGCTGAACCAGCCCTGCTTGTCAGCATTCTGCCATGCACCCCAGGTGATCGCATATTCGCCATCGCAGCTCGACCACACGCGGTGCGGCTGCCATTGCAGCGATTGCGCCGGGTTTGCCCGACCCTTCAGCCAATCCAGCGCATTGACTGGTTGAGGTGCGAACATGGTCGCATCCTTCGCAGCGAATTCGCGGAACGCGGTCCACTGGCCCTTTTCCTGCGCCATGCGGTTAAAGGCGATCTCTGCAGCAATCACTGCCGAAGGATTGGCCGCATCGCGTGGCTGACGCTTTTTCGCTTCGCCCGGCCCTGCCGCAAGCAGCGCGACGATCAGGACCAGGGCAGGCGCAATGCGCGTCAAATCGCGTCCTCGGCGAGGTCCAGCCCTGCGTTGCGATGCGCGGCGACGACCGCGTTTCGCAGCAGCACGGCAATGGTCATCGGACCGACCCCGCCTGGAACCGGGGTTATCGCGCCCGCGACCTTGCTCACCTCGGCATAGTCGACATCGCCGACGATCCGCCCCTTGGGCTTTTCCTCGGTGGGCGGCAGGCGGTTGATGCCCACGTCGATCACCGTTGCGCCGGGCTTGATCCAGTCACCCTTCACCATTTCGGCCCGGCCGACCGCTGCCACCACGATATCGGCGCGGCGCACCACCTCGGGCAGGTTTTTCGTGCGGCTGTGTGCGATGGTGACGGTGCAGCTTTCCGCCAACAGGAGCGTCGCCATAGGCTTGCCGACGATGTTCGAGCGGCCGATCACCACGGCATCGAGGCCGGAGAGGCTGCCAAGCCGGTCCTTCAGGAGCATCAGGCAGCCCAGCGGCGTGCAGGGAACGAAGCCCGGCAGGCCGACCGAGAGACGGCCCGAGTTGATGACGTGGAAGCCATCGACGTCCTTGTCGGGATCGATGGTCGCAATGACCTTTTGCTCGTCCATGTGGCCGGGCAGCGGCAATTGCACGAGGATGCCGTCGACCGCAGGATCGGCATTGAGCTGTTCCACCAGCGCCAGCAGGTCTGCTTCAGGCGTTGCCTCGGGCAGCAGGTGCTCGAAGCTGTTCATCCCGCATTCCACGGTCTGCTTGCCCTTGTTG
>JAURNJ010000023.1 GCA_030830245.1 Novosphingobium sp.
GCGCAGGCGCTGCTCGCCATGGCAAAGGTGCGGATGGGCGAAGATGGACAGGGCAATGAAGTCAGCCCGATGGCCCAGCCCTTCTTCAATCCCGAAGTCAGCGACGGCCCCTCGAGCCCGGTGCTGCGCCCGCTGATGGAGAAGCTCGGCGCAAATGCCAGGGCGCTGATGCAGCGGCGCGAGGGTGTCGGCGTGCGCTATTTCGGCGATCTCTTCGCGCCCAAGCTGCCCGCCGCTGCCAGCACGCGTCACCCCGGGGCAGGTGCTACCTATTACCACCAGGACTTCATCAACTGGGCGCTCGACCGCTCGGGCGGGCTGACCTTCTGGATCGCGCTGGAAGACCTTGGGCCGGAATCGGGCACCATGAGCTTCTTCAGCGGCTCGCACCGGATGGGCGCCATGGGCCATTACCGCAGCTACGAAGGCGCGAGCGACATCCGCGACGACTACCCGGAACTCGCCACCCGCTGCAGCGAGACCGGCCCGATGACCTACCGGGCTGGAGACGCGACGGTGCATCACAACCTCATGGTGCATGGCGCAGCGGAAAACCTTACGGACCGTCCGCGTTGGGCCTGGCTGCTGATCGCCAACCCGGAAGACGCCCGCTGGACCGGCGCACCGCCCGAGGCCTATGCGACCGAAGGCATGGAGCATCTGGATTGGCTTGACGACGACACACGTTTCCCGCTCATTGGGTAAAAGGGGCCGACATAGGGGGCAGGCGATGGATTTTGTGAGGGTTGCAGGCAGGGGAGACCTGTCAGAGGGGCAGATCGTGCCGATCAAAGCCGGCGGGCAGAAGCTGCTGCTGACGCAGGTCGATGGCGAATACCGGGCCGCGGCACGCAAATGCCCGCACCTCGGCTTCAACCTGTGCCGCGGCAGGATCGAGGATGGCGCCGTGGTCTGCCCGCTGCACAAGGCCAAGTTCGACCTCGTCACCGGCAAGATCGAGCGCGACCCCAAGCTGCTGTTCATCGGCATGAAGGCGAAAAACGACCTCGCCGTCTATCCGGTGAAGGTCGAGGGGGAGGACATTCTTGTCGGAGTCTGAAACACGGCCCGGCTGGAGCGATGCGGCGTGCGACATGTGCGGCATCCTTGCCGACGCGCCCTGGGTAATCGGGCTGCGGCTTCGGCGCCTGGCCCGGGGCGGCGCGGCGGCGGGCGACGAACTGGGACTGATGGTCGCGGAGAAGTGGTACGCCAATAAAGGTGTCGCCAGTGCAATTGCGACCGGCCGGATGGGACGCTCACCGCGGGAAATCGCCGCGAATGTGATTGGGTTTTACGGCCAATGGGTGAGCGACAACCGCAGGCGGCTTTCGGCAGGAGAGCGAGCCGGCGGAATTGCCGGTGAATCATTTTGAAGGCTGCCGCTTTTTCCCTATCCTCCAAGTAATTCGTCTAGAAAAGATGGAGCATGGGATGCGGTTATTGGTTTTTGCCACAATGCTACTGATACCGTCGGTGGCCCAGGCCGAATGGCTTGAAGCGTCGAGCGACCATTTTGTTGTCTACGCCGACGATAGCGAGAAGGACATCCGGTTCTTCTCGGACCAGCTCGAGCGATACCATGCGGCAATGGCGTTGCTGACGGGCAAGCAATTGCCGGCACCGAGCCCCTCAAACCGGGTGACCGTCTATGTCGTGCGAAACGATAGGGAAGTACGAAAACTGTATGACGGCAACGACAAGCACGTTGCTGGTTTCTATCTACCCCGCGCGGGCGGATCGCTTGCGATCGTGCCGCGTGTTCAAGCCGGTAGCGGCGAAGTCGAGTTCTCGATGGTTGTGCTGCTGCACGAATATGCGCACCATTTCATGTATTCGACGAGTAGCTTTCCTGTGCCCCGGTGGTTGTCGGAAGGTACCGCTGAATTCTTCGCCTCGGCCAGCTTCGAGAGGGACGGCACTGTCTGGGTGGGGCGCCCGGCGCAGCACCGGGCCGCAGAAATCTTTCTTGCCGACGACGTAACGGCCGAGGAACTGCTTGATCCTGACGCATACGACAACGAGGCGCGCAAGCATTACGATGCCTATTACGGAAAGGCCTGGCTGCTCTATCACTTTCTGACATTCGACGAGGCACGCAAAGGGCAGTTGGGGCGCTATATCGATGGGCTTGTTGCGGGGAAGGCGTCGCGGGAAGCGGCGCTCGCGGCATTTGGCGAATTCAAGCAAATCGACAAGGATCTCAGGGCCTATTTGCGCAAGCGTAGGGTACTCGCATTCGAACTTGGGCCCAAGTTGATCAAGTCTGGTCAGGTCGCCATCCGCAGGCTCACGGCAGGCGAAGAGGCGATGATGCCGGTGAGAATCCAATCGCGGGTCGGGGTTGATGCTGAGCAGGCGGATGCGCTGGTTGTCGACGCCCGAGAGATCGCTGCGCAATATCCCGGCACTGCCGCAGTGCTGGCGTCGCTTGCCGAAGCCGAGTTCGATTCCGGAAACCCTGAAGCAGCGCTCAAGGCTGCCGATGCCGCGCTGGCCATCGATCCGAAGCGCGTCAACGCATGGGTCCAGAAGGGCTATGCAATGTTTGAGTTGGCCGCAGGTGCCGACGACCCGGTCAAGGCTTTCGAACAGGCGCGCGACCCGTTCCTGGCGCTGAACAAGCTGGAATACGACCATCCGATTCCACTGATCTATTTCTATCGCACATTCGCGGAAATGGGCCGGGCGCCAACACAGAATGCGAAGGACGGGCTTGAGTGGGCGTCCCAGCTTGCGCCTTTCGATCTGGGTTTGCGGATGAATGTAGCGCAAATGATGATGCGCGATGGGCGGTACAAGGCAGCGCGTTTCAACCTTACCCCGATTGCCTATAATCCGCATGGCGGCGGGCTTGCCGAGACTGCGAGGGCACTTCTCGCCTCGATCGAAGGCGAGCCCGATCGGGAATCCCAGCACGACGAATAGGCCGACCATCGCCGCGTTCAGGTCAGGGCCATCACTCTGGCGCTATGCTTCCTGCGATGAGGGGAAATAAAGGAGACCGTCCGATGATGGGACGTACCATTGCCATTGCGGCTGCTTCGATGCTGGCGGCGTCATGTGCGCCGCAGGCTGGCAGCCCTTCAAGCGCAGCGGCACCGCAAGGCGAGCGTGAGTGCTTCTTCCTTTCGCAGGTCTCGGGCTACACCCATGCCGGCCGCAACAAGATCCGCGTCAGCACGGGGCCGAGCAAGGTCTATGAATTCGAGACGCTGGGAAACTGTCCCGAGCTCGACCACGCCGAAACCATGGGCTTCGATCAGGCAGGCGGTGGTTCGATTTGCCAGGGGATCGATGTCGACCTGATCGTGCCGACCTCGATCGGCCCGCGCCGTTGCGCGGTGTCGATGATCCGCCGGGTCGAGAAGGAAGAAAGGCC
>JAURNJ010000186.1 GCA_030830245.1 Novosphingobium sp.
CCTCTCTTTTCGAGCCGGGCTGCTAGGCCAGCACCGCGTGCCTTGTCAAAGTTCCTATGCGCACAATTGCCGGCCAAGCGGCGCGCAGCCATTGCGGTGTGGCGGATTGGCCACTACAACGTGCCGCGAAATGGCGCAGAGAAACCTTCGCGCCGCCTTATCATTTCGGCAATGGCGCAATCATGCTCGGTTCTATTCGTTCGTTCCTGCAATCGCGTGTCGGAGTCTTCGTCGCCGTTGCCTTCCTTGCGATGATCGCGCTGCTGTTCACCAGCGGCGATATCAGCAATCTCGGCTTTCCCGGCGCGGCAAACGACGGACGCGTTGCCGTGGTCGGCTCGGAGGAGGTTTCCGCCTCTACCCTTAGCCAGGCGACGTCTTCTGCGCTTGAGCGGGTCAAGCAGGACAATTCGACCATGTCGATGAAGGCGTTCCTCGCCAACAAGGGCATGGACAACGTTCTCGACAACCTGATCGACCGGCTCGCCATTTCCGTTTTCGGCAAGGAAAACGGGATTGTTGCCAGCGATCGCCTGATCGATAGCGAAATTGCCCAGATACCCGCGTTCAAGGGCGCAGACGGCCGGTTCAGCGAAACCCTGTTCAAGCAGGCCCTGCAACAGCAGGGTATCAGCGAGTCGGCGCTGCGCGAAGATCTCCGGCAGGGCCTGATTGCGCGCCAGGTCATGGTTCCGGCGACCACGGGCGCCACCATGCCGCGCAAGTTGGCGATCCGTTATGCTGCCCTGCTGGGCGAGTCACGCACCGGCGAAATCGCGGTTCTTCCCTCGGTTGCATTCCAATCACAGAAGGAACCGAGCGACAAGGAAATCGCAACTTACTACGCCAAGAACCGCAATGACTTCATCCGGCCTGAACGGCGCGTCGTGCGCTATGCCACCTTTGGCATCGAGGGCCTTGGCAAGGCAGCCGCACCCACTGCAGCAGAGGTGGCGGCCCGCTACAAACAGGACGCAGCCAAGTATGCGGCTTCCGAAAAGCGGCGCGTGACCCAGCTCATTCTCCCCACCGAAGCCGCAGCTCGGGCAGTCGCCGCCGAAGTTGCTTCGGGCAAGTCGCTGGAGGCTGCGGCACAGGCGAAGGGCCTTGCGGCGAGCAAGCTTGAGTCGGTTTCGAAACAGGAACTGGCCAGCCAGTTTTCCGCAGCCTTGGCCAACGCCGTGTTCTCGGCTCCGCGTGGCCAGCTGATTGCACCGACCCGCAGCGATCTTGGCTGGCATCTCGCTCGCATCGAGGAAATCGACAGCCGCCCTGCTCGCTCGCTTGATCAGGTGCGTGCGGAAATCGTCGCGGCCCTGACTGTAGAAAAGCAGCGCACAGCCGTGACCGATGCGCTCGAGGAAATCGAAAGTGAGCTCGACGGCGGTGGCAGCCTTGTCGAGGTCGCCAAGCGCATGGGCGCGACAGTGGCCACGACCGCGCCGATTACGGCTGACGGTCGGGTCTATCTCAAGCCGGGCGAAACCGCTCCGCCAGTCTTGCAAACGGCGCTGCAAACCGCCTTTGCCATGGAACCCGAGGAACCCCAGCTGGCGGAGATCGAACCTGGCAAGACCTTCCTGGTCTTCGATGTGACCGACATCGAGGAATCGGCGCCTGCCCCGCTCAAGGAAATCACCCCGTCCGTGAAAGCGGCGTTCATGGTCAACCAGGCTTCCATAAGGGCCCATGAAGCGGCGCGGCAGGTCCAGGCCGCCATGGCCAAGGGCAAGACCATGGCAGAATCGCTGCGCGCATTGGGCCGTCCCCTGCCCCCGGTCCAGACCGTCAAGATGACGCGCCCCGAACTCGCGCGGATGCAACAGGCACAAAGGCAGGTGCCCCGTCCCATCGCGCTCATGTTCAACATGGCCAAGGGAACGGTGAAAGTGCAGCCCGGCCCGGACGACCAGGCGTGGTTCGTCGTTTCGCTGAAGGACATCGTGCCGGGACAGGCGAAGGCAGGCGATCCGCTGGTCGAGGTCGCCCGGCGCCAGCTCGGCCCGGTCACTGGCACCGAATATGCCGATGCACTTGGCCGCGCGATCCGCAGCGAGGTCGGTGTGGAGCGCCACCCCGCCTCGATCAAGGCGGTGCGCGACCAGCTTTCCGGCGAGAGCTGAGCTGGGTCGTGATGGCACAGCCGAGTGAACATAGCCGTAAGGCGGCAGCCGCCTTGCTGGCGCAGGGCAAACCCGCACTGGTCTGGTCGCGGATCATTGCCGATACCGAGACACCCGTCGGCGCAGCTCTCAAGCTGTTCGAGCCGGGGCGCGGCGATTTCCTGCTCGAATCGGTCGAAGGCGGTGAAGTGCGCGGGCGCTACAGCCTTGTCGGGCTCGATCCCGATCTCGTGTTCCGCGCCAAGGGTGCGGCCTGCGAGATAAACCGGCAATGGCGCAGCGACCGGGACGCTTTCGCACCGCTGGACGGCGACAGCCTTGAGGAACTGCGCGCGCTGGTCGGCTCCTGCCATATCGACGTGCCTGCCGAACTGCCCCGGGCGCTGGCCTGCCTCGTCGGCTACTTCGGCTATGAGACGATCGGCCTCGTCGAGAAGCTGCCGCGCGCGCCTGACAGCGCGCTAGACTTGCCCGACATGCTGTTCGTGCGCCCGACAGTCATTTTCGTGTTCGATGGCCTGTCGGACGAGCTGTTCTGCATCGCGCCAGTCTGGCCCTCCGCTCGTCCCACTGAAACTGCCATTGTCGAGGCCGAGGAACGCATTGCAGAGGCGCTGCGCCGCCTGGCTGCGCCAGTCCCGGCCGCACCTTCACCCGTCCAGCTTCCCGAGCCGGAGCGTCATCCGGTCATGGCCGAGGACGATTACAAGGCGATGGTTCTCCGGGCCAAGGACTACATCGAGGCTGGCGACATTTTCCAGGTCGTGCTCGCGCAGCGCTTCACCTGCTCATTCGAGCTTCCCCCGATTTCGCTCTACCGGGCCCTTCGCCGGGTAAACCCCTCGCCGTTCCTCTATTTCCTCGATCTGCCGGGCTTTGCGCTGATCGGTTCGAGCCCGGAAATCCTCGTGCGGGTTCGCGATGGCGACGTCACGATCCGACCTATTGCAGGCACCCGTCCGCGCGGCGCCACGCCGGAGGAAGACAAGGCCAACGAGGCCAGCCTGCTCGCCGATCCCAAGGAACGCGCCGAACACCTGATGCTGCTCGATCTGGGCCGCAACGATGTCGGCCGGGTGGCCAAGGCCGGCACGGTCAAGGTGACCGCGAGCTACACCATCGAGCGCTACAGCCATGTGATGCACATCGTCTCGAACGTGGTCGGCCAGCTCGACACCGAAAAGCACGATGCCATCGACGCGGTCTTCGCGGGCTTCCCGGCGGGCACCGTCTCGGGCGCGCCCAAGGTCCGCGCCTGCGAGATCATCGCCGAGCTCGAACCCG
>JAURNJ010000187.1 GCA_030830245.1 Novosphingobium sp.
CGGGATTGGACCTTTCCCCGCCGTATCACTTCCGGTCACGCTGCTGTTGTTGGTGCGCATTTGTGGCAAGACACCAGGCATGCTCCTGTCCGTTCTGATCGACGACCGCGCCGTCCTCTGCCTGCTGCTGGCGGTCTGTGCGGCGCTCGGATTGGTGGAATGGGCCGTGGCACTGGGCGCAGTCTTGATGGCATCGGCAATTCTGTTCACGCTCAGCGCTCGGCGCGGCTAACGCAGGCTTAACCATGCTGCGCTATGGCAAGTCCATGATTGAGCATAGTTCGTCCTTGGCAGACCGCGATTCGATGGAGCAAGATCTCGGCGATGCGCTGGCGCGCGCCGACAAGGCCGCCGAATCCATCGTGCCGATCCTGCGTCATGTCCTCTCAAACGAGGATAACTCACTGTTCGGGGACGAGATCATTGCGCGCATAAAGGGCATGGCACGGCACCTGGCTGTGCAACTGCTCGACCGCAGGGAGGGCTCCGGCGATGGCAGCGTTGCCGCTGAACCCACGAACGAGAGCGTCGCTCACCTGTGCGACTTGCTGATCGAGAACGAGGCGCTGGTCGCCCACCTTCACGCTCTGGCGCTTGAAACCCAGCTTTCCGAGCGTTTGCATGCCCGGTTTGGCACTGACGCAGTTCTGACGCCTCTGCTTCAGGCGCAGATTGCCTCCAACGATCCTGATCTGGCATCGTTGGCCATGCGTTTCCTCGCTGCGCAGGCACGGCACAGCCAGTCGCAACGCCGCATGAAGCTGCCTCTGCTCGAACTGCCGGGCGATCATTTGCACCATGCCCTGCTCTCGCTTCGCTCGCTGGAGTTCGACGGTGATACCGAAGCCTGCGAGCGCGCTGCGCAGGCTGTGCGCCGCGATTACAAGGAAGCGTCCACCAGGCTTGGTCTGGCGTCGCTGTTGCTTGCCCGAATGGGTCCGGGGGCGGTCGATGCATTGTCGATAAACCACGCTGGGGTCGTCCTGTTCGCCACTGCGCTCGCCATGGGGGCAGGTATGGATCGCGATGCGGCGATCCTCGCCACGCACGAAACCCAGGCTGCGCGATTTGCCCTCGCGCTGCGTTCGGCAGGCGCCAAGGTCGCTAGCGTGCGCGAGCAATGCCTGGCCTTGCACCCCGATCTCGAATTTCCCGAGCAATTCGAAACGATCGGGCCTGATCGCGCCGCTGCCCTGCTGGCGGCAGGCAGCGGCCTAGCCGGTTACTGATCATGTCACCGGCGGGAACGCCCGGACGCGCGCTGGCGCTCACCGACGGTTCGGATGTGCTCCTGAGCGCGGAGGAGCCGCTTGCGTCCCTGCAGCGTCACTGCGGTGGAGAGCTTCCCGGCGTGATCGCAATACCCGCATTGCTCGAAACCGTGCGCAAGGCGCGACGCTTTCAGCTTAAGCTCTCGCGCGGCGTAACGGCGCAGACCATGTCCGAGACGGTCAATGCATGGGTCGAGGTCGAGCCGCGCAGCGATGGCGCTGCGGGTTGCGAAATCCGGCTCGGCAGCTGGCACGCCACGCTGCTGCCGCCGGAAAGCGAGGAGGATTCTCCGGGGCACAGCGAGCTCGCTGACCGCCAGGTGGCTGAGCTGACTGCCATCCTGGACGGTGATCAGAACATTCTCGCCGTAACTGCCGATGCGCACGACCTGTCGGCGCTGGCTGCGGCGATGGAAGACGGTCGCGGCCGACACTGGACAGATTTCGTTACTGTTGTCGGTCTGGAACATCGCCAGCCGGTCCACTGGCGCCTTCTAGACGGCGCGAGGGTCGCGGTGGCGGAATCGGACCGTGAGTGGCGCGCTGTCCTTCACCCCCGGCAAGCGCCCGGCGCCTCCGCGCCGGATGGCTTCGAGCTGCTCTTGGTCTCCGACATGCCGCTGCCACCGCATTTCGCCCCCCAGCCCCAGGAGGATTCCGCAGCGAAGCAGCGAACGCGCATCATCGGACAGGAGATCGCGCCAGCGCTGCGTCAGCCGATCGCCCGGATAATCGCGAATGCTGAAACTATCCGGGCCAAGCTCGCAGGACCGCTATCGGACGACTATGCGCGCTATGCGGGCGACATCGCCAGCGCATGTCAGCTGCTGCTTGGCTTGCTTGAAGACCTGTCCGACCTCGAAGTGGTCGAGGCTGAGGATTTCTCCACCGCGCCCGACCGTATCGACCTTGCCGCTGTAGCGCGCCAGGCTGCCGGCATTCTTGCCGTGCGTGCGCGAGAGAAGGCCATTTCCATAGACCCGCCGCGCCATGGCGAGAGCCTTCCTGCAGTCGCAGAGTTCCGCCGCGTGCTGCAGATCCTGATCAACCTCATCGGCAATGCGATCCGATACTCGCCGCCCAACTCGCAGATCTGGGTTAGGCTGGAGCGGCAGGGCAATTTCGCGAGGATCGTCGTCGCCGATCAGGGGCCTGGCCTAAGCGACGACCAGGCGGCGGTGATTTTCGACAAGTTCGAACGCCTCGGGCGCAGCGACGAGGGAGGTTCGGGCCTTGGCCTCTACATCTCTCGACGCCTCGCCCGCGCCATGGGCGGCGATCTTATCGTCGAAAGCGCGCCGGGGCAGGGCGCGCGGTTCGCCTTGGTAGTGCCAGCCGATGGCGAGGCTGGCTGAAGTTCAGCGCTTTTCCACCGGCACATAGTCGCGTTGCACCGGTCCGGTGTAGAGCTGGCGCGGGCGACCGATCTTCTGGCCGGGATCGGAGATCATCTCGTTCCACTGCGCGACCCAGCCCACGGTGCGGGCGAGCGCGAACAGCACGGTGAACATCGTGGTCGGGAAGCCGATGGCCGACAAGATGATGCCCAAATAGAAATCGACGTTGGGAAACAGCTTCTTCTCTATGAAGTAGGGATCGTTCAGCGCGATCTCTTCAAGCCGCAATGCCGTCTCGAACAGCGGATCGGAAACCTTCATGGCATCGAACACTTCGCGCACGGTCGATTGCATCACCGTCGCGCGCGGATCGTAGTTCTTGTAGACGCGGTGGCCGAAGCCCATCAGGCGGAACGGGTCGTTCTTGTCCTTGGCGCGTTCGATGTAGTGCGGGATCTTGTCGGGCGTGCCGATTTCGCGGAGCATTTCGAGCGCGGCTTCGTTAGCGCCGCCATGGGCAGGACCCCACAGGCAGGCAATGCCAGCTGCAATGCAGGCAAAGGGATTGGCACCCGAAGAACCGGCAAGCCGCACTGTCGAGGTGGAAGCGTTCTGCTCGTGATCGGCATGGAGGATGAAAATGCGGTCCATCGCTCTCTCGACTGCCGGGATCACCTCGTATTCCTCGGCCGGCACACCGAAGGTCATGCGCAGAAAGTTGCCGGTGTAGGACAGCGAGTTGTCAGGGTAGAGGAACGGCTGGCCGATCGAATACTTGAAGGCCATCGCGGCAATGGTGGGCATCTTGGCGATCAGGCGGTGGCTGGCAATCTTGCGCTGCACAGGATCGGCGATGTCGGTCGAATCGTGATAGAATGCCGAAAGCGCACCCACCACGCCGCACATGATCGCCATGGGGTGAGCGTCGCGACGGAAGCCCCGGTAAAAGGTCGCCAGCTGCTCGTGCACCATGGTGTGGCGGCTGATCGTGTAGGTGAAGTTGTCCAGCTCCTCCTTGCTGGGAAGCTCACCGTTCAGCAGCAGGTAGGAAACTTCCATGAAATTCGAATTTTCGGCCAGCTGCCCGATTGGATAGCCACGGTGCAGAAGCACGCCTTCCTCGCCATCGATATAGGTGAGGGCACTTTCGCAACTTGCAGTCGAGGTAAAGCCGGGGTCGAAAGTGAACATCCCGGTCTGGCCATAAAGCTTGCGGATGTCGATGACGTCCGGGCCGACAGTGCCCTTCAAGATCGCGCAATCGACATCGTTGCCGCCGGCGCTGAACTTAGCTTGATCACCCACTTCGCGTTACTCCCCTGTCATTGTGGCGCTGCTGCGGCGCTGGCCTGGGCGCCAATGCGCTTAAGGCTCTCCTCCCGCCCCAGCAGAACCAGAACATCGAAAATTCCCGGCGAGGTCGTCTGACCTGTAAGCGCGGCGCGCAATGGCTGCGCCAGCTTGCCCAGGCCAAGTCCGAGTTCTTCCGCCAGTGCCTTTACGCTGACTTCAAGCGGCTCGATTGTCCAGTCAGATTGCGCAGCCAGGCGAGCATGAACCAGGCCGAGCCTGTCTCGCGCTTCCTCGTCAAGAAGGCCAAGCGCCTTCTCGGTCATTTCAAGGGGCCGGCTGGCGAACAGGAAAGCCGCGCTTTCGGCGAGCTCGTTCAGGTCCTTGGCGCGGACCTTCAGCACCGGCATGGCGCGCTGCAACAACCCGGTATCGACATTGCCCGGTATCTGCGCCGCGACCAATGCCGCAAGGCGCGCGTCATCCGCTTCGCGCAGGTAAATGCCGTTCATGTTCTGCAACTTGGCAAGGTCGAAGCGCGATGGCGACTTGCCGACCCCGGAAATGTCGAACAGCTCGATCGCGCGATCGCGGCTTATAACTTCCTCGTCGCCATATCCCCAACCGAGCCGGAGCAGGTAATTGGACAGCGCCTCGGGGAGGATGCCCATTTCGTCGCGATAGGCCTCTACGCCGAGTGCGCCATGACGCTTTGAAAGCTTGGCCCCGTCCGCGCCGTGGATCAGCGGGATATGCGCATAGACAGGATCGGGCCATCCGCCCTCGATCTCGTCCATTGCCCGGATGATCGGCAGTTGGCGGAAGGCATTATTGAGATGATCGTCGCCGCGGATCACGTGGGTGACGCCCATGTCGTGATCGTCGACCACCACTGCCAGCATGTAGGTGGGCGTGCCATCCGAGCGCAGGATGATGTAATCGTCGAGCTCGCTGTTGCTGACCCGCACCGTCCCCTGGACGGCATCCTCGATAACCGCTTCGCCTTCGTTCGGGGCCTTGATTCGTACCACGAACGGCGCCCCGGCCGGAGCATCTGCGGGATCGCGGTCGCGCCAGCGCCCGTCGTAGCGCAGCGGCTGCTTGGCGGCGCGCTGCGCCTCGCGCATCGCTTCAAGCTCCTCAGACGTAGCATAGCAGCGATAGGCCTGCCCGTTGGCGAGCAGCATATCGGCTACCTCGGCATGGCGCGCGCTGCGTTGCGACTGGAACACCGGCGGCTCATCGTAATCGAGCCCGAGCCACTCCAGCCCGGAAAGGATCGCGTAGATGGCCTCCTGGGTCGAACGGGCGCGGTCGGTGTCCTCGATCCGCAGCAGCGCCTTGCCGCCATGGTGGCGCGAAAACAGCCAGTTGAAGAGCGCCGTGCGCGCGCCGCCGATATGCAGGAATCCGGTGGGCGAGGGGGCAAAGCGGGTGACGACCTGACGTCCCGTCGCCTCGATGCCGCTCGCACTGCTTGCCATTACGCGTTCGTTCCTGTCCTATCAGTCGATGGCCAGTACAGCCACTCGACCATCGAGCGCCGACATCCTGCCGGAAAGCGACGCTGCATTGCAGCATGGCTATTGGCGCAGGCGAAAGGCATTGTCGAGCATTTTGGCCGTCTGCGAGCAATTTCTGGCGAGCGCCGGTTTCGACCGGACCCCCTGGCTGGCGGCGGCCTTCGCGGCGGGCATCGGCGCGTGGTTTGCCTTGCCGGGGCCGTGGCAATGGGGCGCGTTGATTGCCGCTTGCCTGGCGCTCTCGCTGACAACTCTCTCGGGGTTCAGGCCGGAGGGCCACTTCGCCTATACAAGGCTTGCCCTTCTGATGGTTCCGCTGGCGATTGCAGCGGGCTATGCAACTGTCTGGAGCAAGTCGGCGCTGGTCGGCCAGCCCGCAATCGAGCGCCCGATGGTGGTCTGGATCGAGGGACGGGTACTCGATCGTGAGGATCAACCCGCGCAGGACCGTGTCCGCTTGACGCTGGCAACGCGAATCCTTGGATTGGACGGGGCCGTGAAGGTGCGCGTCAATCTGCCTCTGGCAAAAAGCCAGGACGGGCTGGACAAGGGCGCCGAAGTCCGGATGCGTGCGCGCTTGATGCCGCCATCGCCGCCCATGTTGCCGGGCGGCTATGACTTTGCCCGAACGGCGTGGTTTTCAGGACTGGCTGCGACCGGCTCGGTCCTTTCGGAGGTGACCGTGCTCTCGCCACCGCCCGAACGTCGGGGGCTTCAGTCGACACAGCAATCCTTGTCTCGCCATGTGCGCAGCCAGCTTGACGGATCGAGCGGGGCTATCGCCGCAACGCTGGCAAGCGGGGACCGCGGTGCGATCGCGGAGGAGGATGCGCAGGCGATGCGCGATTCCGGTCTCGCGCACCTGCTTTCGATCAGCGGCCTTCACGTCAGCGCGCTGATCGCGGTGGCCTTTGTCGTGGCGCTTCGGCTCCTCGCGTTTTGGCAGTGGCTGGCGTTGCGGGTACGTTTGCCCGTGATGGCGGCAGGTTTTGGCGCCGCCACAGGGGTATTCTACACGTTGTTGACCGGCGCCGAAGTGCCAACGGTGCGCTCATGCATCGGTGCGTTGCTTGTCCTCGCGGCGCTGGCTCTGGGGCGTGAGGCGCTGTCGTTGCGGATGCTGGCACTCGGCGCTTTCCTGGTGCTTCTGCTCTGGCCTGAATCGCTGGTGGGGCCGAGCTTCCAGATGAGCTTTTCGGCAGTCATCGCCATTGTCGCGCTTAGCCAGAGCAAGTTGGTGCGGCGTTGGCTCGCACCGCGCCAGGAAGCATGGAGCATGCGCGCGTTGCGGCATCTCGCCATGCTGCTGCTGACGGGCGTGGTGATCAAGCTCGTGCTGATGCCAATCGCCCTGTATCATTTCAACCGCGCTGGAGCCTATGGCGCGCTCGCCAATGTCATCGCCATACCGTTGACGACGCTGGCCATCATGCCGCTGATCACGCTGGCGCTTGTGCTCGATCTGGTTGGCGTGGGCGCGCCAGCCTGGTGGCTGGCAGGCAAGGCGATTTCGGCAATGCTGAGCCTCGCGCATTTCATCGCAGACCAGCCCGGCGCGGTGACGCAAATGCCGACGATGGGTTTGGCCGCTTTCCTGCTGTTTGCTGCCGTAGGCCTCTGGCTGGCGCTGTGGCAGCACCGTCTGCGCTTTCTGGGGCTCATTCCGGCTGCAATGGGCGCTATCCAGATTGCGCTGCTTCAGCTGCCAGACGTGCTGGTTTCCGGTGATGGCCGCCACGTTGGCATCAATGATCCGGTTTCCGGACAACTGCTGGTCCTGCGCGACACGAAAAGCGGGTTTGTCCGGGACAACCTGACCGAGAGTGCGGGCATGAGCGGCGCGATAAAACCGCTCGCACAGTGGCAGTCCGCTCGATGCAGTCGCGATTTTTGCGTCGCAAGTCTGGAACGGGGTAGGCACGACTGGCACTTGCTGATCGCGCGCGGCCGCGACAGGGTTTCCGAACGCTCCCTCGCAGCAGCATGCGACCGCACCGACATCGTGATCGCCGACCGCTGGTTGCCGTCAAGTTGCCGCCCGCGCTGGCTCAAGATCGACCGGGCCATGCTCTCACGCACCGGAGGCATGACCATCGACCTTAACGACGGCACAATCAGGACAGTCGCTCAAGGCCAGGGCAAGCATGGCTGGTGGCGCGAGCCGTAACCGCGCCGCCCGCGGCCGGTGCCTGGAACTCAATTGTAGCGGCGCAAGAGCCCCGCCAGCTTGCCCTGCACGATCACTTCGCCCGGGCGATAAAGCTGCGGCTCGTAGGCAGCGTTGGCAGGATCGAGCCGAACCATGCCGTTCTCTCGCCGCAGATACTTGAGCGTTGCTTCCTCGCCGCGCACCAGCGCCACCACGATCTCACCATCGCGTGCGGTGTCAGTGCGGCGCACCAGCGCATAGTCGCCATCGAAAATCCCGGCGTCGATCATCGAGTCGCCCGAAACCTCCAGCGCGTAGTGCTCGCCCGCCCCGAGCAGGGCGGCGGGCACCGGTAGCATAGACTGGCCTTCGAGCGCTTCGATAGGCACGCCTGCCGCGATCCTGCCGTGCAGCGGGATCTCGATCACGTCGTTGGCGGCGACCGGAGGTGACTGGCGCGAAGCAGGTTCGGGCGCATTCGCATTGGCCGCGACCGGCAAAGCCTTGCGCGTTGCCTGATCCTCAGGCGTGCGGATCACTTCGAGCGCGCGAGCGCGATTGGGCAAGCGACGAATGAAGCCGCGTTCCTCCAACGCGGAAATCAGCCGATGGACGCCCGATTTCGACTTGAGGTCCAGGGCTTCCTTCATTTCCTCGAAGCTGGGCGAAACCCCGCTTTCCTCAAGCCGTACCTGAATGAAGCGGAGCAATTCGTGTTGCTTGCGTGTCAGCATGATCCGTTGGCCTCCCCCGGAAAACCCAGTGAACAGATATGGAACAAGTAAGCAACAAATTTGAGAACGTCAAGCGTGCTTTATGTCTCCGATGGGAATGACGCGCACTGCCTCGCCTGCCGTTGCCGCCAGCGCATTGGCCGCACGCTCGATCAGCACATTGCTCGCTGCAAGTGAGGCCAGCGCGCTGCTGTCCTGAACTGCCTGTGCGCTGACGCTCTCCCCGTCCCACAGCCCGCGCACGAATTCGCGCCGGTCCCCGTTGGCCTTGAGCGGTCCTGCCAGGCGGGTTTCCAGCGAGCGGGGCAGCGGCTTGTTGGCGCCCATCATCGCCCGCAAAAGCGGTAGGGCAAAAAGGGTAGCGGTGACGAAGCTGGACACCGGATTGCCGGGCAAGCCGACAATGACCTGCTTCTTCGCATCGCTCTCACGGGTAGCGATCAATATCGGCTTTCCCGGCTTGATCGCGACGCGCCAGAAATCAATTTTTGCGCCAAGGGTTTCGAGGGCAGGGCGGACAAGATCGTGATCGCCGACCGACGCACCGCCACTGGTAATGACCACGTCATATTGCCCCGCATCTTCGAAGGCTGCTCGAATTGCATCAAGATCATCGGGGACCGGACCGATGCGGCGGACGTCGCATCCGAGTTCGCTGACCATGGCGCTCAACATCGCGCCATTGCTGGCAGGTATCTGATGGGGTGCGCAGTCTCCTGGCGAAGCCGCCAGTTCGTCGCCACTGTCTATGACGGCTACTGTGGGGACGCGGTGAACCGCAACGACCGAATGCCCCGCCGTCATCGCCAGCGCGGCCTGCGCCGGGCCGAGGCGAATGCCGGCTGCCAGCACCTGATCGCCCGAGTGGAAGTCGAGCCCCGTACGGCGGATGTGCTTGTCGGACCGGTCAGGCCCCGCACCGGACAGGCTGACGCGGTCTCCTTCGCGCGTCACGTCTTCCTGAAGGATCACGCTGCCGGCATCGGCGGGCATTTGCGCGCCGGTTGAAATGCGCACCGCTTCGCCCTTTGCCTGCGAACCTGCGAAGGGATGCCCGGCTGCACTTTCGCCGACCATGCGCCACGGTCCGGCAAGATCGTCGGCGCGCACGGCATATCCGTCCATGGCCGAGAGATCAGCGGGAGGCTGCGTGCGCAGCGCCTTCAGCGGTTCGGCCAGATAGCGTCCCAGCGCCGCCTCGATCGCCAGGGTTTCAGCCGACAATACCGGGGCAAGCGTGATCAGGCGGGCCTGTGCCTCTTCCAACGGCAGCGGTGGCTCACGTTTCATTCGTTCAGGTCCGGCGCGCGCCAGTGCCCGGATTTGCCCCCGCGTTTCTCAATCAGGCGCACGTCCTCGATGACCATTGCCTTGTCGAGCGCCTTGGCCATGTCGTAGATGGTGACCAGCGCCATGGTCGCGGCGACGATGGCCTCCATTTCGACCCCGGTCTTGCCGGTAAGCGAGGCAGTTGCAGTGACGCGGATGGCATTGTCCTCATAGGCGAAGTCCACCCCTGCCGCATCGAGACTTAGGGGGTGGCACATCGGCACTAGGTCGGCAGTCCTTTTGCCCGCCATGATCCCGGCGATGCGTGCTGTCCCCAGTACATCGCCCTTGGGCGCGTCTCCTGCCTTGATCGCAGCCAGCGCTTCGGCTGACATACGGATGCGACCCGAAGCGACGGCGAGCCGCGCCGTTTCCGGCTTGGCTCCGACATCGACCATCCTGGCGCTGCCTTCGCCGTCGATATGGGTAAGGGCGGCGGTGTCCTGTAGCGACTTGTTCATAAGTGCCTATTGCCAGACCATTGCCACGGGAAACAAGCGTTACCGCCAATGGATTTCGCGCGGCGATTGTGCGAATGCTCACCTTCACCGATGCAATGCAAGGGATGCTTGCGAAAATGCCGACGCGGCGATTGGAAGATGGCGGGTTTCTTGTGCTGCTGCTGGTGGTCTCGGTGGCCTTTGCCTGGCTGGTCATGCCGTTTTTCGGCTCCATCGTCTGGGGTCTGATCGTCGCCATCCTGTTCCGTCCGGTTTATGTGAAGATCGAACGGGCACTGGGTGGCAGGCCAAATACGGCCGCCAGCCTATGCATCCTGCTGATCGTCGCGCTGGTGGTGCTGCCCGCGCTGCTGCTTGGCGTCAGCCTCGTGCAGGAAGCGGCCAGCCTCTACACCCAGCTTCAGACCGGCCAGATCGACCTTGCCGAAATGTTCGATCAGGTGCGCAAGTCCTTGCCGGGCTGGGCCGACCAGATGATCGTTTCGGCAGGCTGGACCGATCTCGACGCGGCACGAAGGATGGTTGGCTCCAGCCTCACGGGGATACTGCAAAGCATCGTCGGTAGCGCGCTGGGCGTCGGGCAGAGCGCGCTGCAATTGCTCGCTGCTCTGGGCATCATGCTTTACCTTGCCTTTTTCCTGCTGCGCGATGGCGACAAGATTGCTGACAAGGTCAAGCACGCCTTGCCTCTGCGACCTTCGATCCGCGATCGCCTGATCCGGCATTTCATTGTCGTGATCCGCGCAACTATGAAGGGCACGGTCGTCGTCGCGCTGGTTCAGGGCATTGTTGGTGGGCTGATATTCTGGTCCCTCGGGATCGAGGCACCGATCCTGTGGGGTCTGCTAATGGGCTTGTTCTCGCTGCTTCCCGCCGTTGGCACCGGAATCATCTGGGTTCCCGTCGCTGCATATCTGCTTGTCACTGGCTCGATAACGGAAGGTCTGATCCTCACGTTCTGCGGCCTGTTCGTCATTGGCATGATCGATAACATCCTGCGCCCGATCCTGGTCGGGCAGGATACCAAGATGCCCGAATTCGTGATCCTGATCGCGACCGTCGCCGGGCTAAGCCTGATGGGCCTTAACGGCGTCATCGTCGGCCCGGTTGTCGCGGCGCTGTTCCTGGCGGTGTGGGAAATCGTCGGGCGAACGCACCCGCTGATCCATGGCGAAAAACGGGAAGGCTAGCCTTCCAGCAGATTGCGGGTCGCAGCCTCGACATCGTCGTGGCGCATGAGGCTTTCGCCGACCAAATAGGCGCGCGCGCCGCAAGCAGAAAGCCGCACTAGATCGGCGTGGCTGCCGATGCCGCTTTCGCTGACCAGCAAGGTTCCTTCGGGTGCAAGCGGGGCGAGTCGCTCGGTAGTGGCCAGGTCGGTGACAAAGCGGCGCAGATCGCGATTGTTGACCCCAATAAGGCGCGAGCCGAGCTTTGCAGCGCGCACCAGCTCCGCTTCATTGTGGACCTCGACCCGCACGTCCATGCGTCTTTCGAGCGCTGCTGCCTCGATTTCGGCCATGGCCACGTCGTCCAGGGCTGCGACAATGATGAGGATCGCATCGGCCCCAATGGATCGCGCTTCGGCGACTTGCCAGGGATCGACCATGAAATCCTTGCGCAGCACCGGCAGGCTACAAGCCCCGCGCGCTTCGATCAGGTAATCCTCGTGCCCTTGGAAATAGGGCGCATCGGTCAGCACCGACAGGCAGGCCGCGCCGCCCGCGGCATAGGCGCGCGCGTGATCGGCAGGCTGGAAGTCGGGACGGATCAGCCCCTTGGAAGGGGAAGCCTTCTTGATTTCGGCGATCAGCGCGAAGCCTAGAGCTGCCTTGGCTTCGAGCGCCTTGCGAAAGCCGCGCGGGGCA
>JAURNJ010000001.1 GCA_030830245.1 Novosphingobium sp.
AAGTACCTCGAGCGGCATGCCCTCGACCCGGGCGAGCATGGGCTTGAGGTAATCGCCCGAGGTGGGGCTGAGCGGAGCGATCGAGAAGCCGCAGAAGCCGCCAAATACGGTGGTGACGCCATGGTAGCAAGAGGGGCTGAGCGTCGGGTCCCAGAATACCTGCGCGTCGTAATGCGTATGGCAATCGATAAAGCCGGGGGCAACGATCCGCCCGGTGGCGTCGATGGTTTCGCGAGCCTCTTCGTCGACCGTGCCCACTGCGACGATCCGCCCGTCGCGAATGCCGATGTCTCCGGCAAAGCTCGGCTTGCCGGTTCCATCCACGATAGTGCCGTTGGCGATCTTGAGGTCCAGCATCTTGTCTCTCCATGTTTGCGATCAGAATGCCACGAGAACGTCGCGGCGACAAACAGGAAGTGGTGCCGCAGGCCGGAGCTGTCGTCGCCAACACCCCCAACGGGGGACTTGCATCGCGCGCCTGAGTCAGGGACAATCGAGCGATGTCAGGGCTTTCGCTAGACACGTGAGCACGATTGCGCCGCTATCGAGCCGGTTGCGGCTTGTTGATGTAGCCAATGCAGCTCTGCAGGCGGGCTGGGCCACTCGCCTGGCTTCGCGGCCCGAACTCGATGCCGAAGCACTGGTGGAAGTTGCGAGAACAGAAACCGGCTTGCACGATTTCGGTGATCCCTGGTTCCTCGCGCCGCTCGCCAGATTGACGCGGTCGCTGCGCGAGGAGGCTTCGCTCAACAATCTGGGACTGTTCGCAGCTGCCGGGCAGTTGCGCAAGGTTCTGAAGGACCGCCTGTTCGCCCAGGCGATCTTCGCAGACAATCAAGCGATAGAGCGCCGTTCGCTGACAAGCCCGGTCATTGTCGTGGGGCCGATGCGGTCGGGCACGACGCGGCTCCACCGCCTGCTCGCGGCCGATAACCGGTTTGCCCACATGCGCTCTTTCGAGACGATTAACCCCGTGCCGCATCCGGGTTTCAGGCCCGGCGATCCGGACCGGCGCTGGATGGTGGCGCGCCTCGCGATGGGCGCCATCCATGCCTTCAATCCCGGCACCGCCGTCATCCACCCGTCCGGTCCTTTCGAACCCGAAGAGGAACTCGGCCTGCTGGTCCGCTCGATCTGGGGTATGAAGCTGGAGGCGCAATGGCAGGTTCCCGGCTATGGCCACTGGGCAGAGGCGCAGGACGCCACGCCGGCCTATCTCTTCATGGCAAGGCTGTTGCGGCTGGTGGGCTGGGCGCGGGATGAGGACGACAGTCGCTCCTGGGTGCTCAAGACACCGCAGCACACTCTCGACCTGCCAGCATTGCTCGCCGTATTTCCGGACGCGCGGATCATCTTCACCCACCGCGATCCACGCGCGGTGGTCGGCAGTTCCTGCTCGCTGGTGTGGAACCAGATGATCATCCATTCCGACACGGTCGATCCGTGCGTCATCGGTCGAGAGTGGCTGCGCAAGACCGCGCTCCAGATATCCCGAATGCAGCAGGCGCGCGCCGCGATCCCGCCTGCTCGGCGCATCGATGTCAGCTTCGACGACATGGAGCGCGACTGGCAGGGGGTCATGCACAGCATATATCGCTTTCTCGACATGGACATCGAACCCGCGCTTCCAGCCATGGCCGGTTACATGGCCAGTTCTGACCGGGCGCTGCGCCGTAACGCCCATCGATACAGCCTCGACATGTTCGGTCTCGATCCCGGCGAAGTGAGCGACCAGTTCGTGGATCATACGGCAGCTTCTGACCCGCCGCGCGAAGTTGGCCGGGTGCCAACTAACTTCGCTGAAGGCGAGGATGCCATGCCGAACCTTGCCGTGCTTGCCCAATGGCAGGGGCGAAAGGCAGTGCCGATTGCCGAAAGGCCTCGGTAGATGTCCGGTCGGGGACAGATGGGGCATTGTCATTTGCCCCGGTCGCCCGCTTTCTGTTAAGCGACCTGTCGGGGACCGGGACCGAATGACAGCAACTCAAGCCACGACCATGAAGGATGCGTCGGCCGCGCCACGCAGGCGCGCGCGCGGCAGGCCACGGCTTGAAGACGTGGCCGATATCGAGAACGAGCTGGTCGAGGTGGCGCTCGAGGAGTTTCTCAAGCACGGCTACGGCGGCACTTCGATGGCGACCATCGTCAAGGCCGCAGGCGTTTCGAAGACCACGCTCTATTCGCGCTTCGCATCGAAGGAAGACCTGTTCATCGCGATGATGAAGAAGATGGTCGAAGGCGATCTCAGCGCCCGGATCAGGGCGGTGCAGGCTCCGTCACGCTCGCTCGCCGACATGCTGCGCGAATTTGCCTATCAGAGCCTCGAAATCGGGCTTGATGCCGAGCACTATGGACTGGTCCGCCTCATCTATGGCGAATCCCACCGCTTTCCCGAACTGCGCGATGCAGGTGAGGCGCTAGCCGACGCGTCGCGGGCGGGGATCATCAATGTGATTTCGGGCCATTTCGAGCGCGAAGGCCTGCCGCTGGTCGGCCCCGAAATGCCCGCCAACGCGCTGACGCTGTTCCTGCGCGGCATGCACCTTGATATCGTGCTGGCTGGCGCGCGGTCGCTCGATGCCGAACGGCGCG
>JAURNJ010000188.1 GCA_030830245.1 Novosphingobium sp.
TGATCACCTCTGCGGCGCCGGCGGCATCCAGCGAGAGCACCATTGCGCCCTGGCCCATGTAGTTGAGCATCAGCGCGGGCAGGACGAAAGCCAGCCAGCTCAGGCCGATCGGCTTGCGTCCGAAGTGGCCCATGTCGGCATAGAGCGCTTCGGCTCCGGTTACCGCGAGCACCACGCTGCCCATGGCGATGAAGGCCCGGAAACCGTCGGTCAGGAAGAAGTTGACGGCGTTGAGCGGATTGAGCGTGTGAAGGATGATCTCCGGCATCTTGAAGATGTGCATCACGCCCATGCTCGCGAGAGTGGCGAAATAGGTGAGCATGATCGGCCCGAACAGCCGCCCGACCTTGTCGGTTCCGCGCGCCTGCAAGGCAAAAAGGCCAACCAGGATTGCGATGGCGATGGGCACGATCCAGTCCTTGAAGCCGGAATGGACGTATTGAAGGCCTTCAGTTGCCGACAGCACCGACATGGCGGGGGTGATCATCGAATCGCCATAGAAAAGCGCGGTTGCGAACACCCCGAGCACGACAATCGGCGCGGTCCATGATGCGCCTTCGGTCTTGCGATTGATCAGCGCCAGCAGGGCCAGGCTACCGCCTTCGCCCTTGTTGTCCGCCTTCATGATGGTGAGGACGTATTTGAACGTCACCACGATCATCATCGACCAGAAGACCAGGCTCAGCACGCCAGTGATGTGCACCGGATCGGGAAGGATGCCCGGAACGCCGTGATGCGATGCAAAGGTTTCGCGAAAAGCGTAGATCGGGCTGGTGCCGATGTCGCCGAAGACGACTCCCACCGCGCCGATGGCGAGCTTGATTACGCCGTCGCTGGAACCGTGATGACCGCCCGCCGGATGCCCGGCGGCTTGCCCTGCCGACCCACTATCGCTCATTGCTGCGCCCTAACATTGACCGGACTCGCGTGCCGACGAAGGCGTGCCGCTTAGCAGCATGGCTGCATGGCGGCAACGGGAGTTATCGGTTCGCTCCGTCGCTCGCCTGCATGGCGATCAGCAGGTCTAGACGGGACAGTTGCTCGCCCAGCATTGTGCGCCACTCGGCATTGGCAGGCGCGCGTTCAAGCAGGCTGGACCAGAGACCGCGCGCTTCGGTAAAGCGCCCCGATTGCGCCATGGCAAGGCCGAGGAAATAGGGCGGACCGGCGCTTTCGGGTGCCGCAGCCTGTGCTTGACGGAAAGCATGGAGAGCCGCCGGCGTAAGCAGCCCGTCGGCATGGGCGACAAGCGCATTGCCCAGCGCCAGCCACGCCTCCGCATTGTCCGGATCCTCGTCAAGAGCTCCGAGCAGCACGTGCGAGGCTTCGGCGAACTGGCCATGGCGCGCCATGCCATCGGCGATGACGATCCATTTGTCCGTCGGTGCAATCCCGTCGTCGTCAAAAAGTTCGCGGGCCGCAATCATCGTGCCGGGATCGCCAGGCATCTTTTCCAGCTCCGGCTTTGGCGAGCAGGGCTGATCGGGAGAGGCCTGAACCGCATAGCCGGCCAGACCGAGCAGAAGCGTTGTGCCCAGAGCAGCCCATGCCGGGCGCGGCGCCTTGAGCAGGAGGATCAGGACTGCGAAAGCCGCAAGGGCAAGTGCGCAAACTGCCAGCCAGGTCATGCCCCGCCTCCCTTGCGCAAACGCTTGCGCGCGATCAGCGTGATTACCGCAAGCAACTGCAGCGGCAGAACGAAAAGCGGCCAGGTAAGGCCAGTGAGACGCGGCGTATAGCTGACATAGTCGCCATAGCGTTCGATCAGCCATTGCCGTATCGCTTCAGGATCTTCGCCAGCGGCAATCCGTTGTCGCACCTGGCTGCGCATGTCGCCTGCCATCGGTGCATCGGAATCGGCGATCGACTGGCTCTGGCACTTGAGGCAGCGCAGCGTCTCCATCAGCGCCTGCGCCTTGGCCTCCTGCGCCGGATCGTCGAGCTGGCGATAGGCATAGGGTGCGGGTGGCATCGAATCCTGAGACGCGGCGGGCAGAGCGGTCAGCAGGGCCAAAAGGACAAGAAGCGCCCTCATTTTTCCGCTTCCCTCAATTTCTCGCGGATCAGCGGCAGGTCTTCGGGGCGGATCGCGCCGATGTGCTGATAGCGGATCACGCCTTTGCCATCGATCACGAAGCTTTCGGGCACACCGGCCGAACCGAGCGCGAGTTGCACCGCGCTGACATCGTCCCTGCCGATTCTGTTAAAGGGATTGCCGTTGCGGGCGAGGAAAGCCGCGAGGTCCTCGCGCTTGTCGCGAATGGCGATACCGTCGATGGCTACTCCCTCCCGTCGCAGGGTTTCGAGCTGCGGCGCCTCGATCGCACAAGGAATGCACCAGCTGGCGAAGATATTGAGCAGACGCGGCGTACCAGCTGCAAAGTCGCTTGAGGCAAGGCCGGGCCTGTCGTCCACGGCAGGTTCGAGCGTGAACCGGGGCAGGGGCTTGCCGATCATCGCGCTCTCGATCTCGGTCGATCCGGGCCTGGTAAGTCCGTGGACCACAAGCACGAGGAAGCCCGCGAATAGCAGCAGGGGCAACCAGATTGTCCAGCGCACGCCTGTCATCTTGCCGAATCCTCGCGCCTCGAGACGATGCGGCGCCTGGCGAGCGCGCGGCGAATATCGAAAGCGACCCGCCCGACAAGCGCCAGCGCGCCACCCAGCGCA
>JAURNJ010000189.1 GCA_030830245.1 Novosphingobium sp.
GACGGTCGTTCCGCAGCCGGGCGGGGTGTACCGGAATGCAGCGTGGACCGCGCGAAAACGTCGTGCGCGGGCCTCTCGCCATGAACGGCATATCGTTCATGTGTGTGGAGGTTTCATGCGTAAATATCTGTTTCTGATTGGTTGTTCTCTTACTGTCAGTGCGCCCACAATGGCGCAGAACCCGGCGATCACTGTCGTGGCGAGCGGCCTCGAAGTTCCGGTCGAATCCAGTGGTCAGTCGATCAGCGTGATCGGCGCCGAGGAACTGGACCGGGTCCAGTCACCCGATCTGGCATCTGTGCTCCAGCCGCTGCCCGGCGTTTCGCTCGCCCGCAACGGCTCGCTCGGCGGTTTCACCGGGCTGTTCGTGCGCGGGGCCAGCTCGCAGCAGGTGCTGGTCATGGTCGATGGCATCCGGGTCGCGGATGTGGCTTCGCCCGGCGGCGGCAGCGACCTCGGCGCATTGTCTGCCAGCGGCCTCGGCAAAGTCGAACTGCTGCGCGGCTCCAACTCGGTGGTCTGGGGTTCGGACGCGATCGGCGGCGTGCTTGCGGTCACCACGCGCTCCCTCGATGGACCTCAGGCGAGCGTCGAATATGGCACGAACGAAAGCCTCGACGCGCAGGCCGGGTTCGGCATTCAGGAGGATAGCTACGAGTTTGCGGTCTCTGGCGGCTATTCTGAAACCGATGGATTTTCCTCCGCCGCCGGGGGCACCGAAGCGGACGGGTTCCGCCAGTGGCGCGGGCAGGGACGGGGGCGGATTGAACTCGTTCCGGGTATCGGCATCAACTTGGCCGGGCGGTATGCCGAATCCCGGCTGGAGTTTGACGGCTATTCGTTCGCGCCGCCCTATGACCTGATCGACACGCCGGAATACTCGAACATCACCGAGTGGTCTGGCCGGGCGGGGCTGGAATATGCGCGCGACGGCTTGCGTATCGAAGCGGCCTATGCGCTGCACGATCTGCGCCGCGCCAACTTTAATCCCGATTTCGGTAGTGATCCGGGATTTGTCGCCAAGGGCCGCGATGAACGGGCGGAACTGAAAGGCAGCTATGCCCTGTCCACCGGCCTGAGCCTGACATTCGGCGCAGATCACGCGCGGGAACGATTTTCGACCAGATACGATGCGCGCAAGAAGGCAAACAGCACCAGCGCCCACGCACTGCTCGGCTGGGGGGGGAGTAGCTTTAACCTGGCTGCGGGCGCACGGATCGACGATCATTCCGGCTTTGGCAGCGAATGGACCTTCGGCGCGAATGGCAGCTACGAGATCGGCAGAGGCTGGCGGCTGCGCGCAAGCTATGGCGAGGGCTTCAAGGCGCCCACGCTCTACCAGCTCTATTCCGATTACGGCGACGCCTCCCTCGCGCCGGAAAGCAGCAAGTCCTACGACATCGGCATCGAACAGGGCGACCGCAATGGACCGCTGCATCTGGCGCTCACCCTGTTCCGCCGCGACAGCCGAAACCTGATCGACTTTGCCTCCTGCACCGGCGCGCAATGCACCACGCGACCCTACGGGCTCTACCAGAATGTCGGAAAGGCGCGGGCTCAAGGGGTCGAGATCGAACTGGGCGCGCGGGTTAGCGAGAACCTTCGTGCACAGGCGGCCTATACTTGGATGAAGGCGAAGGACCGCACGCCGGGTGGCTTCAATCGGGGCAACGATCTTGCCCGCCGCCCACGCCATGCCGTGAACTTCTCGCTTGACTGGGAGACGCCGCTCGCCGGGCTGGCGCTCGGCGCGGACCTGCGCATGGTGGGCAAGAGCTTCGACGATGCGGGAAATTTCACCCGGCTGAACTCCTATGCTACGGGGACATTGCGTGCATCTATGCCCGTGACGGAAAACATCGAACTGTTCGGTCGCATCGAGAACGTGACCGACGCGCAGTACCAGACCGTCGCGGGTTACAACACGGCGGGGCGATCTGCCTTTGTCGGGGCACGGGCGCGGTTCTGATGGCGCGGGCGGCGATCATCCTGCTGCTTTTGGCGCTGACGGGGTGCATGCGGTCGCAGCCCGTTGCGGAGGATGATCTCCCACACCCCACCATCGTCTCGCTCAATCCGTGTAGCGACGCGGTGCTGGCCGAGGTGACGCATCCGGGCCAGTTGCTCGCCATTTCGCATTTCAGCCAGAGCGCGGCGAGCTCGTCGATGGATCTTGCCAAGGCAGCGCGGTTCCGCGCCGTTTCCGGCTCCGCCGAGGAAGTGCTGGCGCTCGATCCCGACGTGGTGGTGGCCGATCCGTTCCTCGCGCCTGCGACCCGCGCTGCTCTGGAACGCAGCGGCATCAAGGTGACAAGCCTGCCCATCGCTCGCACGGTCGAGGAAAGCCGCTCGCAGGTTCTCGCGCTTGCCCGGCTGGCAGGCGACGAGAACGCCGGAGTATGGCTCAATGCACATGTCGATGCCGCGCTTGCTCGAGCCGCCGCGCCAAGGATCAACGCGCCGATCCCGGCGGTGGTGTGGCAGGCGGGCGGGATCGTGCCGGGCCGGGATACGCTGATCGCGGACCTGCTGGCCCGCACCGGCTTCACGCTTTCCAGCGCGGCGCAGGGGATGGGGCAGGCGGACCACCTGCCGCTCGAAGCGCTGCTGGCCGCTCCGCCGAAGGTTTTGTTCGTGGCAGGTGAAAGGCAGGCGCGGGAGAACGCCGCCCTGGCGCACCCCGCGCTCGACCGGTTGGCGGGAACGCGCACGGCGCAGCTCGATCCCTCGCTGTTGTGGTGCGGCGGGCCGACGATCATCCGGGCGGCGCCGCGGCTTTCGGAGGTGAGGAAGAGCCTGTGAACGGCCGCGCGATCATGCTCCTGCTGGCGGCCATTGCGCTGGCGCTGCCGCTTTCCCTTCTGGCCGGGCGCGTATGGCTCGACCCCACCGACCCGCATCTGCGCAACGCGGCCGTGATCCTGATCGACCTCCGCCTGCCTCGTGCCCTGCTTGCGCTGACGGTGGGGGCAGGGCTGGGTGCGGCAGGGGCGGCGATGCAGGGATACCTGCGCAATCCGCTCGCCGACCCCGGCCTGTTCGGCATCGCGCCGGGTGCGGCGCTCGGCGCGGTGCTCAGCTTCTGGACCGGCTGGGCAGCGACCGGCTGGGCCTTGCCGCTGTTCGCCTTGATCGGGGCGGGCGGGGCCATGGCCTTGCTCGCGCTGATCGCCGGAAGGAACGGCGGGATCGCACTGTTCACGCTCGCCGGGCTGATGATCGCCAGCCTTGCGGGGGCCTTGATGAGCCTTGCCATCAGCCTGTCGCCCACGCCCTTCGCCATGAGCGAGATCATCGTGTGGCTGATGGGCGCGGTGGCGGACCGCTCGTGGCGCGAGGTTTGGATCGCCGCCCCGCTGACTCTTGCCGGTATCGCCCTGCTGCTGGCGGCGGGCAGGAGCCTCGATGCCCTGACGCTGGGCGAGCGGGCCGCCCGCTCGCTCGGCATGGAACCACGCGTGTTGCAGGCGCTGATGATCGGAGGGATCGGCCTCACCGTCGGGGCAGGGGTGGCGGTTGCTGGGATCATCGGCTTTGTCGGACTGATGGTGCCGCATCTGGTGCGCTCTCTGACAGACCGGCGGCCAAGCTCGCTGATCGTGCCGAGCGCGCTGGCGGGCGCGCTTCTGCTGCTTGTAGCCGACGTGCTGTGCCGGGTCCTGCCGCTGGCTGGCGGCGAACTGCGGCTGGGCATTGCGCTGAGCCTGATCGGTGCGCCGTTTTTCCTCGTTTTGCTGCTAAAGATGCGAAGGGGGCTGGCATGACTCTTTCCTTCGCTAGTCTCACGCTTGTGCGCAGCCGCAAGACAGTGATCGACGCGGTGAGCGCGAGCCTGGAACCCGGCACGATTACCGCCATCTGCGGGCCGAACGGGGCGGGCAAATCGAGCCTGCTGATGGGCATGGCGGGGCTGCTGCGCCCGGCCGCCGGGAAGGTAGACCTGGACGGCGAGGATCTTGCTCGCTTGCATCCGCGCCAGCGCGCCTGCGCCCTTGGGTATCTGCCGCAAGCGGTCGAAGTAGCCTGGGACATGTCGGTTGCCAATCTCGTCGTGCTTGGCCGTCTGCCGCACCGCGACAGTGGCGAGGAGGCGATTGCCCGCGCTCTCGCCGCCGCCGATCTTGAGGAACTCGCTACTCGCCCGGTCTCCACTCTTTCGGGCGGCGAAAAGGCTCGCGCCCTGCTCGCCCGTGTGCTGGCGGGAGAGCCGCGCTGGATACTTGCCGATGAACCGCTTGCCGCGCTCGATCTCGGCCACCAGCTTGCGATGCTCGCCACGCTGAGGGCGCAAGCGGATTGCGGAACGGGCGTGGTCCTGGTGCTTCACGACCTCGCCCTGGCGATGAACCACGCCGACCGGGTGCTTGTCCTGCGCGAAGGGCGGCTGGTCGCCGACGGCGCGCCCGAGCAGGCATTGAGCCGCGAAGTCATCGCCAATGGCTGGGGGGTGACCTCGAACTGGCTGGGTGAGCCGGGATCGCGCGCGCTGGTAATTGGTTGATCGCCACCGCGCTTGCACGCCGCGCGGACCCGTGCAATTCGCATCGGCGATTCGGCAGACAATGAGATGCAGCGGAGAGTGCGATGAGTGAAGAACCCCACATGCTGGTAGACGTGGTCGAGGGAAACATCCTCGTCGCCACCTTCAACCGCCCCGAAAAGCTCAACGCCATGGGCGCGCCGCTGATGGAGATCCTCGAAAACGCGGTGCACCGTTTTCGCGACACGCCCGAACTCAAGGTCATGCTGATCAAGTCGAAGGGGCGCTATTTCTCCGCCGGGGCCGATCTCAAGGCGGGCGGCGGTGGCGGCGGCCCCGGCATCGCCCATGACAGGGGCTCGGCCGTGCGCGAGGGGCATCGCCTTCTGACCATGCGCCGCGTCTGGGACGAGATGGAGGCGATTGAAAAGCCCTTCGTTGTCGCGCACCATGCCCGCTGCGTTGGCGGCAGCCTTGAGATGTCGCTTTCGTGCGATTTCCGTCTCGCCGCGACGAGCGCCAGCTATGCCTTCCCCGAAGGCAATTTCGGCCTCCTTCCGGCGACTAACGGTGTAAGCAGGCTGGTGAGGCTGGTCGGCCCGCACTGGACCAAGCTGATGATCATGGCGAACTCGCCGATCAGCGCCGAGGAAGCGCGAGTCGCCGGCCTTGTCCACCGGGTCTTCCCCGACGAGACCTTCGAAGAAGAGACGATGGCCTTCTGCCGCCATGTCGCCAGCCAGAACGGCGAATTCATGGGCACCGCAAAGGTTGCGATCGAACTCGCCGCAGAATTGAGCCGCCACGATGCCGCGCAGGTGGAACGCA
>JAURNJ010000190.1 GCA_030830245.1 Novosphingobium sp.
AAGTCCTTGAATTCGCCGTAAAGCTGCGCGGCGAGGATCTTGTTTGGCGCGAGGATCAGGGCGGGGCGTTGCAGCTCCTCGATCACCTTGGCCATGGTGAAGGTCTTGCCCGAGCCGGTGACGCCGAGCAGTACCTGGGTCTGTTCGCCCTGCCGCGCGGCTTCGACCAGTTCGGCAATGGCGGTTGGCTGGTCTCCCGCAGGCTCGTAATCCGACTGGATGCGGAACGGGATGCCGCCCTGCGATTTCTCCGGACGCGCGGGCTTGTGCGGAACGAATTGCCCGGAGGTGTCGGGCTCTTCGAGCCCGCGGCGGATGACGAGTTCGGCCATGGTGTTTCAATAGGAACAAACCACGCCCGCGCAAGCTGGCGATTTCGCAAGCACGGTGCGGTCCGTGACTTGAACTCCGGTATTCTGCATGCTTGGATGCGGGCTTCTATCCCTGTGGAAGTGGCACTGTGCAACGTTCAGCCACGATCGTGGTGCGCAATACCGGTCTACTGGCGAACCGAATGTTCCAGCACATGTTCGCGCATGAACTTGCGTATCGGGTCGGTAAGCCGGTTACGATATGTGCGGAGAGCTTGCCTGAGTGGGGCATATCATTGCCAGAGGCTGTCTTTCCGCAAGAAGGCACTGCACCGGACCCGCATGTGCTCCGCCTCCTGAACTTCAACCTCGATGCTGTCGCCACCGCCTTGCGCCAGGGGATCGTTGGCCCGGTCATCCTCGAAGGTTGGCCGATGCGGATGGAGTATTACCGCGCGCCGGAACACTACGCGCAGCTGTTCAGTCCTGACGAAGCGCCGTCCTATAAGGCCTCGGACGATGAAGTGCTGCTCCACGTTCGTGCCGGCGACACGATCGACGGCCACCACCCGCTCTACTTTCCGCTGCCCCCAGCCTATTACGCCAAAGTCATCGAGGAGACCGGTCTGCGTCCGGTCTTCATCGGCGAACTGGAGGACAATCGCTATGTTGAAATCCTGCGAAGCAGCTTCCCCGAAGCAGCCTTCCTGCCTCCCGCCGACGCCGTGGCAGATTTCCAAAGCCTGCGAAATGCCCGGCATGTCGCCCTTAGCATCAGTACGTTTTCATGGCTGGCGACATGGCTTTCGTCCCATGCGCAGACCATTCACCTGCCTGTCTGCGGGATGTTTTACCCTCACCAGATCGGCCCAAATCTGCTGCCGGTGAGCGATTTGCGATACCGGTTTTACGAGGTGCCGTTTCCCGACATGAACGAGCGTGAGGCAACCGGCATGGACGCCTTGCTAGAACGCGAGGTGCAGGTCGGCACTATCGAGCGCTCCGACTTGTTCGATATGGCGCGCAAGGCGTTGCTTGAGCCTCCCCCGCAATAGCTTTTGCGCCCGGCAGCCCTTGGCGCATTGGTCCGTTGAGGCTAGCCTGCGGCCAATTATCCGAATTCAATGAAGGGGGTAGTGATGGCAATCAGGACGGGAACTGCGGCTCTGGCATTAGGCATGCTCGCCCTCGCCGGCTGCAATCAGGCCGACAAGGGCCCCAAGACGATGGAAGAGGCAAAGCAGGAAGCCGCCGAGCTCGAACGTCCCGAGCCGGGCCAGTACACCCAGTCGATGAAGGTCACCAAATTCTAGATGCCCGGCGCCCCGCCCGAAATGGCCGCGCAGATGAAAGCCGCGCTTGGTCAGGCGCAGGCTACCGAATTCTGCCTGACCAAGGAAATGTCGGACAAGGGCTTCGAGGAAATGTTCCGCGAGATCGGCAAGGGCGGTGAGTGCAAGTATCAGCGCTTCGATGTTTCGGGCGGCAAGCTCGATGCCCTGCTCGAATGCGAGAGCAAGACCGAGGGCAAGGGCACAATCAAGATGGCAGGCACAGTTGGCTCTGAAGGTTCGGACGTGACCGTCGAGATCGACACCAAGAACCCGGCATCGCCGATGGGCAACACGGTTATCGGCATGCAGATGATCTCGAAGCGCACCGGCGATTGCAAGGCGGGGTAAGTCCCCGCCCTAGGACCGGCATTCCTCCACCAGCTGCACCCGCATGGACGCGCGGTCCATGAACCGGGCCTCGTCTTCGGCCACGCGCCTGCCGATCTCGGGATCGGCAAGCAGGCTCATGGTCTTGCGATAGAGGTCTTCGCTTTCGTAGGTGATCTCGGTCATCACATCGAACAGCGGTTCGCTCGAGCGGCCGGGATCGCCGTGCGGCGCGCGGTGTTCGGCGTCTTCCAGTCGGTAATTGCGGCGATAGTCGCACCAGTTGGCGAGGAGGCCGGTGACGAGCGGGACATGGCGTTCCTCGTAATAGGCCTTGAACTCGGCGATGGTCATGCCCGGCCTGCGATTGAACAGGCAGACCATCTTGATCATGGCCACGTCCTTCCCGTGCCTGGTCTACAACACCTGGTTGCCCAGACCTGCTGCGTGCTTTGCCGCAACGAAACCGAAGGTCAGGCTTGGCCCCACCGAGCAACCTGCGCCGGGATAGGTGCGGCCCATCACTGCCGCCGTGGTCGTGCCGGTGGCGTAGAGGCCCGGGATCGGCGTCCCATCCTCGCGGAGCACCCGCGCGCTTGAATCGGTCACCGCGCCGCCGAAGGTGCCGACATCGCCGGGCACGATCTGCATGGCATAGAACGGCCCTTCCTCAACCGTGCCCAGCGCAGGGTTGGGGGTCTGCGTGTGATCGCCCAGCCACTTGTCGTATTCGCGGTTGCCGCGCCCGAAATCCTCGTCCTTGCCCTTGCGCGCGAACCCGTTGAAGCGCTCGGTGGTTGCCTTGAGCGTCGCGGGATCGACCCCGATTTCCTTGGCGAGACCTTCGATCGTTGGCGCGGTCTTGAGAAAGCCGGAGCTGAACCACTCGTCCGGCTTCTTCGATCCGGGCATCGAGTCGGCCATCATGTGATAGCGCTTGAACTGGCTGTCCATGATCACCCAGCTCGGCACGGCGGGCACGGTCTTGTGCCTCTCCAGCATCGACTGGCAGAACAGCATGTAGGAGCCGCCCTCGCTCATGTAGCGCACGCCCGTCTGGTCGACCATGAAGGCATGTGGCTTGGCGAGCTGCATCTGTGCGCCGACCGGACCGCCGGTAGGCGACATGAACATCTGGTTGCCCACCATCTCCTCCATTTGGCCCATGGCCGCGCCGATGCGCATCAGTTCCTTGTGCATGTCGCCGGTGTCGCCCTCGCCGGCGTGGGTCCATTCCTTGCGGGTATGCGGGATGTACTGGTCGCGCATTTCCTGGTTCCAGGCAAAGCCGCCCGCGTTGAGCAGTACGCCGAGCCGAGCGCCCACGCGCCACGGCTTGCCGTCCTTCTCGGTGACGATTCCGGTGACAGCTCCGCTTTCCACGATGATCTCGCGCACTGGTGAGTTGTTGCGGATGTCCGCGCCCGAATTGAGCGCGGCCTGCAGCATGCGCCCTTGCAGCGCCGCGCCCGCAGTCACCCATTTCTTGCCGGTCAGCTTGCCGAGCCAAAGGCGCAGCTGCATTGTCACTGCCAGCCGTCGCGCAGTCCACGAACGCTTGATCAGCGGCAGCATCACCCCGTCGAAGATCGGCAGCGGATAGGGGAAGGCATTGGGCCGCAGCTTGTGTTTCCATTCGCCCAGCTCGTTGACGTTGAACAGCTTGGCGTGGACGGTGCGGGTCAGCATGCCGCCGGGATTATCGTCGTAATAGTCGGGCCACTTGGGCGCCTTCTCAAAGGGGATGCCCTTGCGCATGAGAAAGTCGATCATCGCATTGGCTTCGACGATATATGTGCGGCGCTTCTCGCGGCTGGTGCCGGGCGCGTCGCCGGGATAGGCCTCGACCACAGAGTTCAGGTATTGCTCGGCCTTTTCGAGGCTGTCCTCGATCCCTTCCTCGCGATTGAAGCGGTTGTTGGGGATCCACATCACCCCGCCCGACTTGGCGGTGGACCCGCCGACCAGCTGGGTCTTTTCCAGTATCAGCACGGACTTGCCCGCCTCGGCCATGACCAGCGCCGCGCTCATCGAACCACCGCCGCTGCCGACGATGACAAAATCGAACTCTTCATCCATTTCCGACTCTCCCACTCCGCGGTTTGCCCGGTTTTCGATGTGGCAAGCATGGTCTGCCTGTCCTTCGTGCGCAAGAGCCTCGAATTCGCCGACAATCTAAACCTGCGGTTCAGGCGGTTCGTGCCAATGTTTCAATTTGATGGCAGCAGGCGAAAATGGGTGACTTCACGGCAACTGTGAGTGACGGGACCCGTTTGGCTAACAGCGGCAGAATGGCGAAATGCTGAACCAGGTTGGAACCCTTGCGACTTCAACGCTGACATCCCTGACCGGGGAGGCGGGCAAGAGGCTGGGCGAGCTGACGCGGCGCGCGGCCTTGGCGCGCGTGCCCGCGCCGGCGGGCGTGAACGGTCCGCCGGCGCGGCTGCTTTGGGGCGAGATGGGCGAGTTCTCGCGACGCCGCCGCGAACGGCAGGTTCCGCTCGACGCCGGTCCGGCCCGCAACCCGCAACCGGTCATGCTGCTGCCCGGCTTTTTCGCACATCCGCGCCGGATGCGGGCGATGCGCGATGCGCTGACGCTCGCGAGCCACGACGCGCGCGACTGGGGCCTTGGCTTCAATCTCGGGCCGACGTCGGAGAATTTCTCCTTCCTGCTGCGCCGTGTCGAGCAACTGGCGCAGACTTCGCGCGCGCCAGTTGCGCTGGTTGGCTGGAGCCTTGGTGGCCTGTTCGCGCGCGAAATCGCCTGCCGCCTGCCGGGCCAGGTCGCGCGAGTCATCACCATGGGCACGCCGTTTTCCGGCGATCCGCATGCCAACAATGCCTGGCGGGCCTACCAGTTCGTGACCGGGCGCGCGGTCGACGATCCGCCTTTCGAACTCGCTGCCGCGCCCAAGCCGCCGGTTCCGACTGTTGCCTTGTGGAGCCCGCGAGACGGCGTGGTCCATCCGCGCGCCGCTGCGGGCTGGCCGCATGAGCGGGACCGCGCGGTGGCCCTTCGCTGTACGCACCTGGGATTTGCCAGTGGCCGCGAGGCAATCGCCGAAGTGTTGCGCCAGCTCGACTACCCCGACTGATCGGCACAAACCACTTGCGGCCGCCTGCCGCGCGGCGCATTGCGAACGGAATGAGGGGGGACAGGGCGCAGTGACAGGCAACTTCGCAATCGGCTGGCGGCAGGTCTGGCTGAGCCTGATCCTGCTCGCCGCCGGATCGATGGTCACGGTCACCTACGGCATCATCTCGGTACCGCTGATGGAGGAATTCCAGCCGAGCCGCGCCGTGCTGATGATGGCCATGTCGGTGGTTGCGGTGGCAATCGCCGTGCTTGCCCCGCCATTGGGCACCCTGCTCGACAGGGTATCGCTGCGCGCCGCGATCCTGGTCGGCTGCGTCCTCCTGAGCGCCGGATACCTCGCGCTCTCGTTCGCCACCGAGTTCTGGCAGGTGCTGGTGATCTACGGCGTGTTCATGGCGCCCTCGCAACTGACCGTCGGTGCCATGGCCATGACCGTGCTTATCTCGCGCTGGTTTTCGGCTGCGCGCGGGCGGGCCATGGGCATCGCCCTGACCGGGGTTTCCATCGGCGGTATCGTATTTCCGCTGATGGCGCAGTTCCTGCTCGACCACTTCGACTGGCGCACGGCGATGCGGCTGTTCGCGCTGCTGCTCACGCTGGTTACCTTTCCGATCGCGATGATGGTGATCAATCGGCCCGCCGATGTCGGCCTCCACCCGGATGGTGACGACAAGGAACCAGAACACGCCGATGCGGACGCCTACGAGGCGACTGGCCTCACCAGCAAGGCAATCCTTGCCAATCCGACCTTCTGGATCCTGGCGCTCATCCTGTCGGTGTTCTTCTCGGCGATGCGCGGCGTCATCACCAATATCGCCCCGATGGCCATGGACGAGGGCATCGATCCGACCCTGATCGCCTGGCTCGTCTCGTCCTATGCCGTTGCCGGGCTGATCGCCAAGCTGGTCTATGCATGGATTGCCGACCGGGCCAGTCCCAAGCTGTTGCTGGCGATCGTCATGGTCGGCGGAGGAGCGGCGCATGTCTGCCTGATCTTCGCCGAACAGGGCCTTCCGGCGATCGCCGCCGGTGCCGTGCTGATCGGCCTGACCGGCGGTTCGCTGCTGCCGATGCAAGGCTACCTCGTGCCGCGGATCTTCGGGCGCGCGGTGGTCGGCAAGGTTTCCGGGCTGCTGGGGCTTGCCCTGTTCGTGTTCAACGTATTCTCGCCGCCGTTGTTCGGGCTGATCCACGATCTTTTCGGCAACTACGACGTGGTCTATCTCGCTTACGCAGTGATGACGGTTGCGATGGTCCTGCTGCTGCCCGCCATGCGCATCGATCCCAGGCCATTGACCGGCCCCGGCGACGAAGTCCCGATCATCATTCCGGACTGAATTCGAAGGGCGCCTAGGAAAATCTGGTTCCTGTTTCGTCGCGCGATGCTTTAGAGCGTTTTCCGTTCAAGCTGACGCGAACGGAAAAGCGACGCTCATGCGCCGCGCGGGCTAGTCGCGGCTTCCGTCCATATTGATAGGAAACCGCTCTAGAACCTGAGCTTCAGCTCCTCCACCCCGAGCATTTCCCGCCCGAGCCCGCGCAGGTGGATCGCGCCGAAGGTCGGATGTTTCAGCCCGGTTAGAACGTCGCGCAGGCAACGCTGGATCGGATCGTCAAGCCGGACCGCACCGGTCGCGGAATTGTCGAAAACGAACAGCACCATCTCGCGCGCCGCCCGACCGAGCACATTGGCGGCATGCATGCACTGCACCGCGATCTCGCGGCTGGTCCGACCTTGCGCGCGGAAATGGCGATCCTGCTTGGCCAGCAGGGCAAGATAATGCCCCCGGGCTGCGTCGAGCCGGGCTTGTGCTTCGCCCAGACCCTGCTGGACCGCCTGATCTCCTGCCTGCGAGTTCTGCGCCTTGAAGCGCTGGACTGTAGAAGCGGTGGCGACCAGTTCGCTCACCGCTCGGCGCGCCAAGCCGCTGGCGAACGCAGCCATGCCGATCTGGTGCAACGCGGCCGATCCGGTGGTCGAAACCGGGGCCGCATCGGGCAGGTCCATCAGCGGATACTCGAAGCATCGGTGCGTGGGTACGAAAGCACGGTCGATCTCGTAATCGACACTGTGCGTGGCCTTGAGGCACATGACCTGCCAGCTGCCAGGCACGAAGTGGACCTCGGCTTTGGGTATGGCATAGGAACGGAACCATTGCTGGCCTTCCCGGTCAGGCAAAGCTTCGGTGCCCAGCACCCATTGCGCGAGCGAGCTGCCCGATCCCCAGCCGAACTTTTCTGAAACGAGAAATCCGCCTTCTGCCGGCTGCGATGTCGCGCGCGGCAACAGGCCGGTCCACATCGCGACGGGGCCATTGCCGAACACGTCACGGCGGCCCGCTTCGGGCGCTGCGCGATGGAACATGAAGTTGGTGGCGTTGCAGATCGCCATGCACCAGGCTGCGGAACCGTCTGCCGAGGAGATAGCCTCGACCGCTTCGAAATATTCTGGAATGCTGGTGGCCGGCTCTCCCTTTCCGTCTGGCAGGAGAAGGGCGAACATGTCCTGTTCGAACAGCGCGGCGGCGACCTTGTCAGTCAGGCGGCCAAGAGTTTCGGCCGCGGCGGCCTCGCTGTCGATCAGTTCGCACAGCGATCTGGCCCGCTCGATTGCACCGCCGCCTTCGGCCATCGCTTCACCCTTTGGCTGTTTGCGCGGCCTCAGGCGCGCGGCACCTGCCTCCTGTAAGACAAGGCTTCAGCGACATGGACCCGGCCGACTGTCTCCGAATTTGCCAGATCGGCGACCGTGCGGGCCACCCGCAGCATCCGGGTATAGCCGCGCGCGGAGAGGCGCATGGCGTCCGCCGCCTGCATCAGGAGCGTGCGGCCCGGCTCGTCAGGCGTGGCAAAGGCTTCGAGCGCCTTGCCTTCCAGCTCGGCATTGATGCGCGCCCCGGTTTCATTGAAGCGCGCCGACTGCACGGCCCGCGCCCTTGCAACCCGCGCGGCGACTTGCGCGGAGCCTTCGGCAGGCGGCGGCAGGGCAAGGTCAGCGGCGCTGACCGGGTCGACCTCAACATGCAGGTCGATGCGGTCGAGCAGCGGGCCGGAGACTTTGGACTGGTAATCGGCAGCGCAGCGCGGCGCCCGCGAGCAGGCGAGCGCGGGATCGCCAAGGTGCCCGCAGCGGCACGGGTTCATCGCCGCCAACAGTTGCACCCGCGCCGGGAAGGTGACGTGCGCATTGGCGCGCGCGACCGAGACCTCGCCGGTTTCCAAAGGCTGGCGCAGCGAATCGAGCACCGGGCGCTGGAATTCCGGCAATTCGTCGAGGAACAGCACACCAAGGTGCGCCATCGATACCTCGCCGGGCCGCACGCGCAGGCCGCCGCCGGTCAGCGCGGCCATCGAGGCCGAGTGGTGCGGGCTGCGGAAGGGGCGCGCGCGACTGATCCGGCCATGCTCCAGCGTGCCCGCGACCGAAGCGACCATCGAGACTTCGAGCGACTCTGCCGGGGTCAACTCGGGCAGGATGCCGGGCAGGCAGGAAGCGAGCAGCGACTTGCCCGCGCCCGGCGGGCCGACCATCAGCAGGTTGTGCCCGCCCGCCGCCGCGATTTCGAGCGCGCGCTTGGCGACTTCCTGACCTTTTACCTGGGCGAGGTCGTTGCCGGGCGGCAGTGGTTCGGCCTCTCCGCGAATGGGCGGGGGCAGGACCGAGGTCCCCTTGAGGTGGTTGAGCAGGCTGACCAGATCGGACGCGGCCAGAACCGCGACGCTTCCAGCCCATCCCGCTTCGGCTCCCTGTGCAGCTGGGCAGATCAGCGAGCGTTCGTTTCCAGAGGCGTGGAGCGCGGCGAGCAGGACGCCCGGCGTCGGCACAATCCGCCCGTCGAGCGCCAGTTCGCCGACGACGACATAGTCGGCAAGCTGTTCGGCATCGCACACCCCCATCGCGGCGAGCAGGGCGAGGGCGATCCGCAGGTCGGCAGGCGAGAGGTTGATGGTGATGCGCTTGGGCGGCAGGGCGAGACCCATCGCGGCGAGCGCGGCCTGCACCCTTTCGCGGCTTTCTCCCACCGCCTTGTCAGGCAGGCCGACGACCGAAAAGCGGGGCATCCCGGCGGCGACCTGGCACTGCACCTCGACCCCGCGCGCTTCCAGCCCGAGATAGGCGACTGTCGATACCAGTGCGACCAAGAGTGGTGCCCCCAAATCCTGCGATTTGAGAGTGATGGCGCAGCGTTATCGCGGAGTCGAGAGGGTGACGCCGTCCGGCGCGAGCCCCATCTTCACGAAGATGTCCAGATCGAGTGCTTCGGATGGGCCGAACCAGACGACGTTTTCGGTGTGATCGCGCCAGTCCGCGCCAGTATCGGCGTGGGCGAAGATCGTCAGCCCGTCGCGCTGCGTGGCGGCCCAGGCGGCAAATTGTCCGAACTGGTCGGGCGCGACTGTCAACTGGCAGGAGCCTCGCGGGTGCGGTCCGACCGGCTTGAGGTGGAAATGCCCGACGGCGACGCCGAACCGGATTCGCGCAGCCTCGGCGAGCGCCTGTGTGCGTTCCAGCTCGGGCGGATCGAAATAAATGTGCGCGTGAAACGAATGTGTGTCAGTCATCGGGTTCATCTGGGTACCATTGTGTATCGCGCAAGGGATCATTGCATGCAAACTGCCGACGAGATTGCGGCCCATCGGGCGCTGTATGAGGTCTATATCGACGCCTGGAACCGGTGCGATCTCGATACCTATTGCAGCCTGTTCGCCTTTCCCCTCGCGATTGGCGGTGGCGGGCGCGAGCCCGAAATCATTCCCGATCTTGACGCATGGCGGGCACGGACCAGGGAAAATCTCGATGCGCTTTCGGCGCGGGGCTGGGCCAATTCGGTTATCGATCCGTTGCATGTCGGCCTGATGGCAGGCGACACCGGGATCATCACGGTGCAATATTCTCGCTATTCGCATGATGGTTCGCGGATCGAAGGGGGGACGTCCAATTACCTCACCCGCAAACTCGATGGCGCATGGAAAATCGTAGGCGTCGTGGTTCCTTAGTTTTCCGAGTTCTAGATGCGATCTTAACCAATCCCGCCAAGTCGCCCATAACCGCGTCCCTTGCCGTTCCGGCAATAGAGCGCGGCATACAAAACGGGCATGCGCTCGTTCGCTGCCCTCGTTGCGATTTTCCTTGCACTCGCCGCTCGCCCCCTTGCGGCGCAGGAAATCGCCTATGAGCAGGTCGCGCTCGAATCCATGGGCGAGGCCGGTGGTGGCAGCGAGCGCTTTGTCCGCGTCAGGACGGCGGCGGTTCCGCAGGGAATCGCCGCCTACGGGCCGTTCCGGGTTCTGGGCCAGACCCGTGCCGCGCTCGTCGATGTCACGGACGCGCGCTCGCCAGCCGCCTTTGCGGCGATGATGAGCGCCTTTCCGCAGATTGCCCTACTGGAGATGGTCGAATGCCCCGGAACCGAGGACGACCGGGCCAATCTGCGGCTTGGCAGGATGATCCGCGCGGCAGGCATCGCCACCTCGGTGCCTGCCGGTGGATCGGTGCGTTCGGGCGGGGTGGAGCTGTTCCTTGCCGGTAGCCGCCGGATGGCGGACCCGAAGGCCGAATTCGCAGTTCATGCATGGATGGACGTGGACGGGCGCGAGGCGTCTGAATATGCGGATACCGCGCCGGAAAACGCCAAGTACCTGACTTATTACCGGCAGATGGGCATGACTGACGGCGAGGCGCGCCAGTTCTATGCGATGACCAATTCGGCGCCGCATGAGCACGCGCTGTGGCTGACAGGCAGCGACATGGCGAAGTGGGTGCGGCTCGACGCGTCGGAAGGTTGACTTGAGGCCACCCCTCCAGTAACGGCGCAATCCTGATTGGCGGTCGCTTCGCACGGAGCGGCCCTTTTTGTTCGATTTCTCGAGGTTCACCATGAAGCGCACATTCCAGCCCAGCCGCCTTGTCCGCAAGCGCCGCCATGGCTTTCGCGCCCGCAAGGCGACCGTCGGCGGCCGTGGCGTGCTGCGCGCCCGTCGTGCGCGCGGTCGCAAGCGGCTCAGCGCCTGATTCGATGTGAAACCGTCCGTCCTCACGCGACGGGCCGATTTCCTCGCTGCAAACCGGGGCTTGCGGATAGCACGTCCCGGTTTTGTCTTGCTTGCGAACCCCAATAAGAGCGATTCGATTCGCTTCGGGATCACGGTCACCAAGCGGATCGGCAATGCCGTAGTGCGCAATCGCATGAAACGGCGGTTTCGCGCGCTCATCCGCGAACTGCTGCCCGATCACGGCCTGCCCGGCCACGATCACGTGCTGATTGGTCGCGAAGGCGGGGTCGAACGCGACTTTGGCAAGCTGCGTGAGGAACTTGTCGCTGCATTGGATCGCGCCAAAGCCGGCAAGGGCGATCCGCCCCGCCGCCGCAAGCCCGGCCCGCAGCGATGAAACACTTGTTCATCCTCATCGCCCGCGTTTGGCAAATCGGCCCTTCGCGGATATTGCCCCCGACCTGCCGCTACATGCCATCGTGCTCTCAGTATGCGATCGAGGCGTTCGAACGGCACGGTGCGATTAAGGGTGGCTGGCTCGCGACCAAGCGGCTATTGCGCTGCCATCCTTGTGGGGGACATGGCCACGATCCCGTTCCCGACTAAACCGCCCGGCTGACGACGAGACGAAAAAGCACATTCATGGACAACCAGCGCAATATCATCCTCGCGGTCGTGCTGACCGCTCTCATCCTGTTCGGATGGGATGCGGCAATGAGCTATTTCTACCCGCAGCCAGAGGCTGCTGCCAGCAAGGCGCAGACGGAAGCTCCCGCAGCGACCCCAGCGGCCAGCGACGACACCGGCGACAGGAATACCCATACGCGCGAGGGCGGACTGACCAATGCCGCGGATGTCGCTGCCGAAAAGAAGGACCTCAAGACCGCGCTGGCCTCTGGCGGGCGCGTGCCGGTCAAGGCACCCGGTTTGACCGGCTCGATCAACCTCACCGGTGCCATGATCGACGATCTGACCATCCTGCGCCACCGCGAGACCGAGAAGAAGGATAGCGGGCCTGTGCGCATGTTCTCGCCCGCCGGCACTCCTGCCCAGCACTTTGCACAACTGGGCTGGGTGGGTGAGGGCCTGTCCGCGCCCGATGCGCGGACGGTGTGGCAGGTGGCAAAGGGCAAGGAGCTGACGCCGTCCACTCCGGTTACGCTGGCATGGTCCAACGCGACCGGCCAGACCTTCGAGATCACCTTTGCCATCGACAAGGACTACCTGATCACTGCCTCGCAGCTGGTGGTAAATCGCGGTACCGGCGCAGTCGGCTTGCGGCCGTTCGGACTCATCAACCGCACCAGCAAGACTGCCGCCCTTGATACCTTCAATGTCCATTCCGGCCCGATCGGGGCATTTGCGGGGGCAGTTGCCTTCGGCCCGGACTATGAAGAACTTGTCGAGGAGCGCGTGGTCGAGCCCGAAGGCGAGGCAGGCTTCACCGGCTTTACGGACATCTACTGGATGAGCGCGCTGGCGCCTGCCAGTGGCAAGGCGGAAGGGGCCTATCGTGCGCTTGGCGGCGGGCTTTTCCGCGCCGACCTGCTCTATCCCAAGACCATCGTCGCTCCCGGCAAGCAACTGGCCACCAAGACCTGGCTGTTCGCGGGTGCCAAGGAAAGCGGCCTGCTCGACAAGTACGAGGAGAAGGGCATCGAGAAACTCGGCCTGTCGATCGACTGGGGCTGGTTCCGCTGGTTCGAAAAGCCGATTTTCTGGCTGCTGCTCAAGCTGTTCGAATTCGCAGGCAATTTCGGTGTCGCGATCATCCTGCTCACGCTCGTCATTCGCGGACTGATGTTCCCAATCGCGCAAAAGCAGTTCGCCTCGATGGCGCAGATGCGCGCGGTGCAGCCCAAGATGAAGGCGATCCAGGAACGCTACAAGGACGACAAGCAGAAGCAGCAGCAGGAGATCATGAAGCTCTACAAGGACGAGGGGGTAAACCCGTTGTCCGGCTGCCTGCCCATCTTCCTGCAGATTCCGATATTCTTCGCACTCTACAAGGTGCTGCTGCTGGCGATCGAAATGCGCCACCAGCCTTTCGCGCTGTGGATCAAGGACCTTTCGGCGCCCGATCCGGTCCACATCCTGAACCTGTTCGGCCTGTTGCCGTTCACTCCGCCGGCCTTCCTTGCGATCGGCATCCTTGCGCTGTTGCTGGGCATCACCATGTGGCTCCAGTTCAAGCTGAACCCGGCGCAGATGGACCCGATGCAGCAGCAGATCTTCATGTTCATGCCCTGGATCATGATGTTCGTGATGGCCCCGTTCGCTGCAGGCTTGCTGATCTACTGGATCACCTCCAACGTGCTGACCATCGCGCAGCAGTGGTACCTCTATTCCAAGCACCCGCAGTTGAAGGCGCAGGCCGAGAAGGAAGCGCAGGACAAGGCGCGCGCCGCCGAGCGCGACAAGGGCGTGAAGGGCGGAGCGTGACCGACGAGGAAAAGGCGCGGGCCGACCAGATTGCACGCGCCGAGAAGCTGTTTTCCGGCCCGGTCACCTTCCTCAAGAGCGCGCCCGCGCTCAAGTTCCTGCCCGAGCCGGATGTGCCAGAGGTGGCGCTGTGCGGACGCTCGAACGTCGGCAAGAGCTCGCTGCTCAATGCCATCACCGGCAGGAAATCCATTGCCCGCACTTCGGTGACACCAGGGCGCACGCAGGAGCTGAATTTCTTCGATGTCGGCGATCCGCTGCTGTTCCGGCTGGTCGACATGCCCGGATACGGCTTCGCCAAGGCTCCGGTGAAGACGGTCGAAACGTGGCGGCGGCTGGTGCGCGATTTCCTGCGTGGCCGGGTCGTCCTCAAGCGCACCTTGTTGCTGGTCGATGCGCGCCACGGCATCAAGCCGGTCGATGCCGAGATGATGGCCATGCTCGACGAAGCGGCGGTCGGTTATCGCGTGGTCCTGACCAAGGCCGACAAGGTGAAGGCAAGCGAGCTGGCGCAGACCGTGGAGCGAACGCAGGCCGAGGCGCGCAAGCATGTCGCTGCTCATCCCGTGGTACACGTTACATCTTCGGAGAAGGGCATGGGCATCGCCGAGCTGCGCGGCGCGGTTCTGGACGATGTGGAATTGTAAGCGCCAACCATTGGGAGATTGACCAATCCGCAATGCACGATCACCGTGCCAGTTCATCGCCCGACGGTTTGGGGGCCTTACTTGAAATGCGGATTTTTGCGGCAATAGGGTTGTTCGGGCTGGTGAGCCTGCGCGCCTCTTCCGGCGGGGGGCTCGGACAGCGGAACCAGCGCCAGTCTTGC
>JAURNJ010000024.1 GCA_030830245.1 Novosphingobium sp.
ATGGCCGAGCAGGCCGGGCTGCGCTCGGTGCTCCTCTACGGCCAGGACTCGGTCGCGGCCGCGGTGCGCCAGGCCGCCGAGATCGCCAGGATCGCCCGCGGGGAGGCGGGGCGGCGCGAGGAGGTGTTCGCGCGCTGGAAGACGAACCTTGCCGATCTTGCCAAGTGCCCGAATATGTTCATGAAACTTGGCGGGCTTGGCATGCCGATCAACGGGTTTCCTTCCTTCCGGCAATCGCCTCCCGCAACATCGCAGCAACTCGCGGATGAATGGCGACCGTGGTTCGAAACCGCCATCGAGCTGTTCGGCGCGCACCGCTGCATGTTCGAGAGCAACTATCCAACCGATGGCGGAACCGGCAGCTATTCAACACTGTGGAACGCTTTCAAACGGGTCTGCGCGGGGGCCTCGGCCGAAGAGAAGGCAGACTTGTTCGCGGGGACCGCGGCGCGGTTTTACGGGCTGGAACTGCCGCCAGCCTAATCCAGCTTGTGCTCCATCCACTCGGGAAACTTGATCGGCGGGTGAGGGAGTTTGGTCACGCCCTTTTCCGCCAGCAGGGCATCGAAGCCCTCGGGATCGGCGGCCCATGAGCGCGGATCGCCAAACCACACCTCGAACATCTCGACGCCCTCGGGCCCGGCAACGATCGGCCCCAGCGCGGAGCCTTCGTCGAGCACGATGTGCATGCCCGGCGTGCACAGCGTGTCGCCGCACATCATGGAGCCCTTCATTACATAGATGACATGGTGGCTGTTGTGCCCGTGCTTGTGCACGATCATGCCAGGATCGTAGCGCCCGACCAGCGTCATGCATTTGGGACTGACTTCAAGCCATTTTTCGTTGACCGAGACACGCTTGTCGCCGTGCATCTGGGCGCGGACCTCAAGCCAGTCCTCGGTGTCCATGTGCCGGAAGCGCGGTCCCGGAACGTCCAGTTTGCTGCTCATGCCCGTCTCCCTTTTACCCCGCCGACCGGGCTCAACCCGGCGTCACGATCACGCCGGGCAGCCTGCCGGTCAGCTCGCCATTGATGACGATCGGCTGGCCGTTGACCACCGTGGCATAGACGCCCTTGCCATAGGCCTTGTAGCGCCCGACGCCGCCGGGAAGGTCCTTGACGAAGTCCTTGCGCACCGGGCCGATTTCGTCCTCGTCGAACACCATAAGGTCGGCCCAGCCGCCGACGCGCAGCGTGCCGCGATCGTGAAAGCCGAGGATTCCGGCGGGCACCTGCGTGATCTGGCGAATGCCTTCCTCGAGCGACCAGACCTTGCGTTCGCGCACCCAGACCGCGAGCAGGTAGCTCGACCAGTCGGACTGGTCGTCCTTGGCGAGATGCGCGCCGCCATCCGAAGTGCCGACGATCATGCGCGGATCCTTCATCGTCGCGGCGACCGATGCGTCCCATTCCGGCCCGGTCATCCGCCAGCGCAGCTTGGTGGCGAAATCGTCGGCGAGGGCAAGGTCGAGCGCAAAATCGCCCGGCGCGACGCCCGCTTCCTCGGCGAGTTGTGCAATCGACTTGTTCTGATGCTTCTCTTCGGGAAGCGTCGGCGAGCTTTCGACGAAGACCACCGGCCATTGCGGTGGCGGAATGATCGTACCCTTGCTGGCGTCCGTGTTAGGATTTTCGATGCCGAAGCGCATTTCCTCGCGAGCCTTGGGGTCCTTCAAAAGCGCCCTGCGCTCTTCTATCGGCATCTTGGTCATCGCATGCCACAGCCCGCAGGCCTGCCAGTGATGGTTGGTTTCGTCGAAGGCGACTTGCCGATCGAACGGGCGCGAAATGAGCATGGAATAGAACGGGGTGCCTGCCTCCTGCGCGGCATCGAGCCGCTCCTTGGCTGCTTCCCAGCCCGAGCCGGGCACGTCGATCTTGCTCTTGCCGCCAAGCCCCTGGACGACCACCGGCAGGCCGCTCGCTTCCGCCAGGGCCACGATCATGTCGTGATCCTCGCTCGACTGGCCGCGGATCGTGCCTTCGGGCAGGAAGCAGATCGAGCCGCTGCCAGCCTTTCCGGCTGCTGCCGCCAGTGCGAGCAGTTCCTCGCGGCTGGCAAGGCGCGAGGGCACCGGGCGGTTCTGCGTGTCGAGGTGGGTGCCAAGCAGCGAGGTCGAAAAACCCGCCGCTCCCGCGCGCATGGCTTCGGAAACAATGTCGCACATTGCCGCGATTTCGTCGTCGGTGGCCGCGCGCTGCCAGGCATCCTCCCCCATCACCCAGCGGCGAACATTCGAATGGCCGACATAGCAGGCGAAATTGATGCCGAGGTTGCCGCGTAGCATCGCGAGGAAATCGGGGAACGTTTCGTACTTGTCGAAGCGCACGCCGTTGAGCGCGATCGGGTCCATGTCCTCGACCCGGGCGAATATGTTCTTGATGTATTCGCGGTCCTGCGCGTTCACCGACGCGGCGGAGAAGCCGCAGTTGCCTGCGAGCACCGTGGTGACGCCATGGAAGCACGACATCGTCGCATAGGGGTCGAATGTGATCTGAGGATCGTAATGCGTATGGGCATCGACGATGCCTGGCGCGACAATCTTGCCGGTGGCGTCGATCTCTTCCTTCGCGGTGTCGCCATCGAGCCGCGCCATTCGCGCGATCTTGCCGTCCTTGATGGCAACATCTGCGCGCCGCCGGGGGAGGCCTGTGCCATCGACGACGGTGCCGCCGCGCACGATCAGGTCGTATTCCATCGCTCTCACTGCCTTGTCGTTTTTGTTGCCGCCAAGGCTATCGGCTTGCCACAATAATGGAAGGGGCAATGCGAGGCATTTGCGGTGTTCCATATTTACGGAACATGCCTGCAAAGGTCACGTGCTTGTTGACTCGGGACCGGTGAAAGCAGAGCCTGCGGGCATAGAGGAAGCTTGCAAAGGAGAGCATCATGCAGCTTGTCGATGCCGATGCACACGTCAATCCCGTCCCCACTTTCTGGGATGAATACCTGCCGAAGAAGTTTGTAGGTCGCGGGCCCAAGTTCGTCGCCGGTGGTCCCGGTGAAAAGCACGACTGGATGGAGTTTGAAGGCACGCGCAAACCGATAAACGTGCAATCCTCCACTTCCGGCCAGGGCAAGAATTTCAAGACCGAAGGCAAGGTGGACGCACTGCTCCCCGGCAACTGGGAGCCGGACGCGCGGCTCAAGGACATGGACAAGGACGGGGTCGAGACCGCCGTGATGTACGGTGGCGGCCCGCTCGGCACTGCTGACAACGACCTCTATCTCGCCAGCTTCGAAGCCTACAACAATTGGCTCGCCGATTTCTGCTCCTACGCGCCAAACCGCCTCGTGGGTGCCGCTTATCTGCCGATGCAGGATGTGAACGAATCGATCCGCATGGCCAAGGATGCGGCGAAGCGCGGCCTCAGGGCAGTGAACATCCCGGCATGGCCGCAGTCAGGCCCGATTGTGGGCGGCGGTTTCGGCGCGCAGGTTCTGGCGCTGACCGGCGATCCCGAGGGCAAGCTGCAATACGACGATGCGCACTTCGATCCGTTCTGGAAGACCTGCGTCGATCTCGACCTTGCCGTCACTATCCACCTCGGCGCTCGTGTCGCCCGGCCCGGAATGATGAAATTCATGCCGCACCTGGTGATGAGCAAGCTGACCATGGCCGAGCCGATCGCGATCATGCTGTTCGGAGGGGTGTTCGACCGGTTCCCCGACTTGCGCTACGGCGCAATCGAAAGCGGATCGGGCTGGGTCGCGTTCGTCGCAGAATACATGGACGGTATCATGGACACCCAGTCGCACTGGCTGAACCTGAAGCTCGGCCTGCGGCCCAGCGAGTATTTCGACCGCAATATCTACACTTCGTTCATTCGCGACCGCGAGGGCATCCGCAACCGGCACCTGCCCGGAGGCAAGAACATGATGTGGTCGACCGATTA
>JAURNJ010000191.1 GCA_030830245.1 Novosphingobium sp.
GCCTTTTGCACAATACCCTGCGACAGCGGGCCACCTTTCGCGCCGCGAAACAGCGGCTCGCCTGGCGACAATGGCCAGGGGCACTGCGCCGCGTAATCCGAAACCGCTTGCCGCACCAATGGCAGGATCGGCACCATGCGCTGCTTGCCGCCCTTGCCGGTCACGACAATCGTATCGCCCATGGGCAGGACCGATCCGGGCAGCGAAAGCGCCTCGGCAATGCGCAGCCCCGCGCCATAGAGGAGCATCAGCACTGCCCGGTCGCGCCCGCCGATCCACGGTTCAGCTGCGTCCTCGGCAACCAGGTCGGCGAGATTGACCGCATCGTCGGGCGTTAGCGGGCGGGGAATGCCTTTCTTCACGCGCGGACCCTTGATGCGCGGCGGCGCGGCCTCGTCGGCGCCGGACTGGCGGCGGGCAAAGGCGATGAACGCCTTCAGTGCCGACAGTTCGCGGGCCGCAGAGGCATTGCCCAGCCCCTCCGCTCGCCGCCTTGCCAGCTGCGCGCGCAGGTCCGCCGGGGCGAGTGAAGCGATGGCATGCCAGTCATCCAGCCCTGCCGCATCGACAAGCCGAGCCGCCGCCGCGCCATAGGCGCGCACCGTATGCGGTGAGCGCCTGCGATCCTGTGCGAGGAACAGGCTCCACGCACCGAGCATGTCGGACCTGTTCATGCAGACACCAGAGCCTCTGGCACCAGTTCGCCGAGCAGGGCATCGAGCAGAGGCATCCCGGCAGGGGTAAGTCCCATCCGGCTGCCTTCGAACCACACCAGTCCCTGTCGCTGGTAGAGCGAGGAGCGAGGCCCGTCGTGGAGATCCGTGGGGGACAGGCCGAAACGCGCGGCAAGCTGCGCAAGGTCTACCCCTTCGGCGAGCCTCAGGCCCATCAGCAAGGCTTCGCTCGCCTGTTCCCGCGCTGAAAGTGGGCGTTCCTCGGCAATTCCATGGCCATTGCGGGCAACCGCAGACAGCCAGTTTTCCGGCTTGCGATGCCGCACTGTGGCCGTGCCGCCGCGCCGACCATGCGCGCCAGGGCCGATCCCGCAATAGTCCTGGTATCGCCAGTAGGCGAGGTTGTGGCGGCTCTCTTCGCCCTGCCGCGCATGGTTGGAAATCTCGTAGGCCGGAAGGCCAGCCGAAGCTGTCAGTGCCTGGGTAAGCTCGAACAGGTCCGCCGCATGCTCGTCATCGAGCGGCTCGAATTCATGCTGACGGACCATGGTTTCGAAGCGCGTGCCCGGCTCGATGGTCAACTGGTATAGCGAGAGATGCGTGGTGCCTAACGAGATCGCGCGCGCCAGTTCGGCATGCCAGTCCGCCGGGCGCTGGCCGGGCCGGGCATAGATCAGATCGAAATTCACGCGCGCGAAGGCTTTCTGCGCGACATCGAGTGCGGCTAGTCCTTCGGCTGCATTGTGCAGCCTGCCGAGGAAGTGCAAGGTCTCGTCATCGAGCGCCTGGAGGCCGAGCGAAACGCGGTTTATTCCGGCACTCGCCAAATCCGCGAACTTGCTTGCCTCTACCGAGGAAGGGTTGGCCTCCAGCGTGATTTCCACGCCCTCGGCAAATCCCCAAAGCCGCTGCGCTTCTTCGAGCAATGCCTTGACCAGCGCGGGCGGCATCAGCGAAGGTGTGCCTCCGCCAAGGAAGATCGATGTCAGGCTTTCCCCGCCTGCCACCCGTGCCTCATGGCGCATGTCGGCGAGCAGGGCCTGCTGCCACGAATCCAGATCGACGCTATCGCGGACATGGCTGTTGAAGTCGCAATATGGACACTTGGCGAGGCAGAACGGCCAGTGGATGTAGAGCGCGCGGGCCATGGCCCAGCTTAGCCGCCAAACTGCTCCGCGACCAGCTTGGCGAATGCGTCGGCGCGATGGCTTATCGCGTGCTTTGCCTCGGGGTCCATTTCGCCGAAGGTCTCGTCCCGCCCATTAGGCAGGAACACCGGGTCGTAGCCAAAGCCCCGGTGCCCGCGCGGCGGCCAGACCAGCGCACCGTGAACGATCCCTTCGAAGACCGCGCTTTCCCCATCGGGCCAGGCGAGCGCCAGCACGCAGTTGAACTGGGCAGCGCGGTCGGTGTCCGGGCCCAGCTCGCAAAGCAGGCCTTCCACCTTGCCCATTGCCAGGTACCAGTCGCGCCCGGGTTCGCCCTCGAACCACTGCCGCTCCGCCCAGTCCGCGGTGTAGACGCCCGGCCTGCCTCCCAGCGCATGGACGGAAAGACCGCTGTCGTCGGCCAGCGCGGGCAGGTTTGCAGCTTCGGCGGCGGCGCGCGCCTTTATCAGCGCGTTTTCGACGAAACTGGTGCCAGTCTCATCAGGCTCGGGCAGGCCAAGCTCGCCCGCCGATACGCATTGCAGGCCATAGGGCGCGAGCAAGGCGGAAATCTCGCGCAGCTTGCCTGCGTTATGCGTGGCGATGACGAGCCTTTCGGACCCGAGCTTGCGGCTCATGCCCCGTGCACGGCCGCTTCCTGTGCGGCGAATATCCGGTCGCAGCCGATCCGGGCGAGGCGCAGCAGCCGCAGCATGCCTTCCTCGTCATAGGGCGCGCCTTCGGCTGTCGCCTGCGCCTCGGCGATCAGTCCGCCTTCGATCAGCACGAAGTTGGCGTCGGCATCGGCGCTGGAATCCTCGATATAGTCGAGATCGAGCACCGGGGTGCCATTGCAGATGCCGCAGGAAATTGCCGCGACCTTCGCCGTGATCGGGTCCTGAGTGATCAGGCCCTGTTCCATCAGCGTGTTCACCGCGAGACGCAGCGCCACCCATGCGCCAGAGATCGAGGCGGTGCGCGTCCCGCCATCAGCCTGGATCACGTCGCAATCGAGGGTGATCTGGCGTTCGCCCAGCTTCTTCATGTCGCATACGGCGCGCAGGCTGCGACCGATCAAGCGTTGGATTTCCTGCGTGCGGCCCGATTGCTTGCCCTTGGCGGCTTCGCGCGATCCGCGCGTGTGGGTGGCGCGGGGGAGCATCGAGTATTCGCCTGTCACCCAGCCTTCGCCCTTGCCGCGCAGGAACGGGGGCACGCGCTCCTCGACTGAGGCGGTGCAGATGACCCTGGTGTCGCCAAAGCTCACCAGGACAGAGCCTTCGGCGTGCTTGGTATAGCCAGTGATGATTTCGATGGCGCGCATCTCGTCGGGCGCGCGGCCGGAAGGTCGCATGGGAAGTCCTTTTGTTCGGGTTCGGCGGTCCTGTGGCGCAACGGGCTTGCCGCCGCAAGGGGATCGCCTAGATATTGGTGCCATGAGCACTGTGCCCGTTACCGAACTGACGTCCCGAGCGCGCGAGATATTCCGTCTCGTCGTCGAAGGCTATCTGGCTTCGGGTCAGGCCGTGGGCTCGAAAGCCATTGCGGCAAGTGGCGGAATCAACCTGTCTGCCGCCTCGATCCGCTCGGTGCTGCACGACCTGGAACTGCTCGGGCTGCTTGGGCATCCGCATACCAGTGCCGGTCGGCTGCCTACCGAAGCGGGGCTTCGGCTGTTCGTCGACGGGATCATGCAGGTGGCGGAGCCCTCACCGCAGGAACGAGCGGCGATCGAGCAGCGCATGGCTGAGCCCGGATCGGTCGAGGCGGCGCTGGCGGCGACTTCGGCGTTGTTGTCCGACCTTTCGACCGGTGCGGGCGTGGTCATGGTGCCGCGCCGCGAGCCGCGACTGGCGCAGCTAACCCTGGTGCCGCTTTCGCCGGGCCGCGCACTGGCGGTGCTGGTGGGCGAGGATGGCGCGGTCGAAAACCGGGTGGTCGATCTGCCGGCAAGTCTGCGTTCTGGCGCGCTGGAGGAAGCCTCGAACTATATCACGGCACGGCTTGCGGGGCGCACCCTGGCCGAAGCGGCAAGGACGATGAAGGCCGAAATTTCATCCGGACAGTCCGCCCTCGATGCTGCCTCGCGCGATCTTGTTGAACGCGGCCTCGCCGTATGGAGCGAGGACGCTGCGGCCCGAGCGGTGCTGATCGTTCGCGGCGCGTCCAACCTGCTCGACGAGAGCGCGCTGACCGATATCGAGCGCGTGCGCCAGTTGCTCGACGATCTGGAAAACAAGCAATCGGTGGCAGACCTGCTGGACCTTGCGCGCGAGGCCGAATCGACCCGCATCTTCATCGGCTCGGAAAACCGGCTGTTCGCGCTGTCCGGTTCCTCTGTGATTGCCTCTCCCTATCGCGATCGCGAGGGCAGGGTAGTGGGCGTGGTCGGCGTCATCGGCCCGACTCGGTTGAATTATGCGCGGGTAGTCCCCATGGTGGATTTCACTGCCCAATCGCTGGGCAAGCTCATCGGTTAGCTGGAAACCTAGACGAACATGAACGATCAGAAAAATCCGCAGGACGATCCCGCGGTTGCCGAAGAATTGAAGGGCGTTCCCGAGGAACTGCTGGATACGGGCGATGAGTCCGTCGCCGGATTTGGCGGGCTTGGCGGCGAGATGGAGCGCCTGCGCGAAGAGCTGGAAGCGGCCAAGCAGGACGTGCTCTATGCCAAGGCAGAGACGCAGAATGTGCGTCGCCGCCTTGAAAAGGACATTGCTGACGCGCGAACCTATGGCGCGACCGGCTTTGCCCGCGACATCCTTTCCGTCGCCGACAACCTTGCCCGCGCGTTCGACGCGATTCCCGAGGCCATGCGCGAGGACGAGGCAACCAAGGGCCTTGTTGCAGGTCTGGAAGCGACCGGGCGTGAGCTCGAAAAGGTCTTCGCCCAGCACGGCATCACTCGCATCGCCGCCAAGGGCCTGCCGCTCGATCCCAACCGGCACCAGGCCATGCTCGAAATCCCCACCAACGAGGCGGAACCGGGCACGGTGGTGCAGGAAATGATGGCGGGCTACATGATCGGCGAGCGCCTGCTGCGCGCGGCGATGGTCGGGGTGGCGAAAAAGCCCGACTAGGCAGGGTTCAGCCTGACGCTGGTTCCTTAACCGCCTTGATGGTCTTGACCACGTCCAGGAACACGTTGCGCACCTCGGTTATGCGATAGCCCGCCGCGCGGACATTGGCGACGGTCGGCCGGTTCATGTCTGGCCCGAGCTTCCTCGTGATCAGCGTCATCAGGTTCATCATGTAGCGGAACGGATACCAGCGGCTGCCGGTGTGCTCGAACATCAGCAGCTTGCCGCCGGGTTTCAGCACCCTGTGCAGTGCCTTCAGGCCTTCGATCGGGCGCGGCACCGAACAGAAGGTGCAGCTGGTGACGACCATGTCGAAGCTGTCCGCCTCGAACGGCATGTCATGCACGTCCATCACATGGGTTTCGATGGTGCCGTCGTATTCGGCGATGCGCTTTTGCGCGTGCTCGATCATCACCGGGCTGATGTCGAGCGCGGTGATCGAAAGGCCTTTGGGAAAGAAGGGAATGTCGAGCCCGGTGCCGAGTGCGACGAACAGCACCTTGCCTTCCATCTCGGAAAAGAGCGCGCCTTTGGCCGGAGCCCAACGCTTTTCCGCGCCTGCGCTTGCCATCGTGTCGAAACGCGGGGCGAGCTTGTCCCACTTGGCCTGAGTGAGTGCGTCAGCCATTGCGGATTTCCTTTCCGTCGCGAGTCACGCCAGTCAGCAAGGCATTGGCGATCCAGATGATCACCATCGAAGCCGCCCCGCAGCC
>JAURNJ010000003.1 GCA_030830245.1 Novosphingobium sp.
CGCCGTCGCCAGTGCAGGTGTGGGCCGAAGTCGCGGTGTAGTAGCAGCGGCCATAGCCGCCCGTCGCCAGCACCACGGCCTTGGCGCGGAACCGGTGGATCGTGCCATCGTCCATGCACAGCGCGATCACGCCCACGCAGGCGCCATCCTTCATGATCAGGTCGATCGCGAAGTATTCGATGAAGAAGTCCGCGTCGTACTTCAGGCTCTGCTGGTAGAGCGCGTGGAGCATGGCGTGGCCGGTGCGGTCAGCAGCCGCACAGGTGCGCTGCACCGGCGGGCCTTCGCCCATATTCTGCATGTGGCCGCCGAACGGGCGCTGGTAGATCGTGCCGTCCTGGTTGCGGCTGAACGGCACGCCGGCGTGCTCCAGCTCGTAAACCGCCGCAGGCGCTTCGCGCGCGAGGTATTCGATGGCGTCCTGGTCGCCCAGCCAGTCCGAACCCTTGACGGTGTCGTACATGTGCCAGGTCCAGTGATCGGGCGAATTGTTCTTCAGGCTGGCGGCGATGCCGCCCTGTGCCGCAACGGTGTGGCTGCGGGTTGGGAACACCTTGGTGATGCAGGCGGTCTTCAGCCCCGCCTCGGCGCTGCCCATGGTTGCGCGCAGGCCCGATCCGCCCGCGCCGACGACGACCGTGTCGTAGATGTGATCGACGATTGTGTAGCTCGAAAGATCGGCCATTTCATGCGCCTCCCAGCGCGAGGCGAACGATGCACAGCAGGCCGAATGCGGCCCCGGCAAAGGTAACAAGGTTGAGTGCGATCATGGCGGCGAGGCGATTCGCGTCCTGCAGGTAGTCCTCGATGAACACCTGGAGGCCAAGGCGCGCGTGCCAGAACGTACTGACAATCAGGAGCGCCAGAGCGACCGCCGGAACCGGCCTTGCGATCCATTCGGAAACGGCGGCATGGCCCAGATTGGGCAGCAGCAACAGCGAGACCGCCAGATAGGCGACCAGCACAAGGTTGCCGATCGCCGTCCAGCGCTGAAGCAGCCAGTGGTGCGTGCCCGACTTTGCCGAGCCGAGGCCGCGCACGCGGCCGATGGAGGTTCCGTTGCCCATCTCTTCTTTTCCTTAGCGCAGCAGCAGCACCGCCCAGAAGGCGGCTGCAAGGGCAATGCCAATCAGCGGGCTGAGCACCGACCAGACCTTGTTGATGTCAAGTTCGAAGCCCGCCCCGATGTCGAGCACGAAGTGGCGCACACCCGATGCGGCGTGAATGAACACGCTGGCGGTAATGCCGAACAGCAAGATCATGCCGTACCAGCTCGTCGCATGCCCGGTGAAAGTCGCATAAGCCTCCGGCCCGCTGACCAGCGCGCCAAGCCACCACAGCAGCACGCCCAGCCCAGCCGTCGCGTTCACCGTGCCGGTGGCGCGGTGAAGGATGGAGACGGCCATCGCCGGTCCCCATTTCCAGATTTCCAGGTGCGGCGATAGCGGGCGGTTTTTGGTTCCGGCTTGGGCCATGAGCGGCAAGTTCCCTGTCTGCTTGTGGCCTCTCCCTTAGCCAAATCGCGCGGAGGCGCAAGCAGCCACTCTCACTCTAACATTGGACGCCCGGCAATACCTGCCTCGAGGTCCACCGCATGCTGCACTGCCCGGAACAGGCCGACTCGCTGTTCCCACAGTCTGTCCTCCTTCACGCTGGCGAAATTGGCGTTCATGGCGATGACCAGGCGGCGCGCGGGATCGACGAAAATATTCTGCCCGAACAGGCCGCGCGCGGTGTAGCTGCCATCCTCGTACGTCCACCACTGATAGCCATAGCCCCGGCCCGGCTGACCGATTTCGGCCTGTTTCGTCGTGGCCTTCCCGATCCAGCCTTCCGGCAATACCTGCTTGCCGCCGGCCCTTCCACCATCGAGCATGAACTGGCCGAAGCGGGCAAAGTCGGCGATGCTCGCGGAAATGCAGCAACCGCCGATTTCATGTCCGGTGGTATCGAGCACCCAGAAGCCATCCTGCGCCATGCCATAGGGCCGCCAGATCTTCTCTTCGAGATAGGAGGCGAGCGGCTTTCCGGTCGCGCGGGCGACAATGGCCTCAATCAGGTTGGTCTCGCCGGTCTTGTAGACCCATTTCGTCCCCGGCTCTGCCTCGCGCGGCAGCTTGCGCATGTAGGTGACGATGGCTTCCTCTCCGGGCACGGGAACTACCTTGTCGAACCTGGCCACGTCCGATTGCGGATCGGCATAGTCCTCGTTCCATTTGACGCCGGAGGTCATGGTCAGGATCTGCTCGATGGTCACGCCGTCATAGGCCGTGCCCTTGAAGGCGGGGATGATTTCGGTGACGGGCTGCTGAACGCTCTTGATGTAGCCATCCCTGATCGCCGCGCCGAGCAGTGTGGAGGTTACGCTCTTGGCGACGGAAAAGCTGGTCCAGCGATCATCGGCGGAAAAGTCCTTGCCGTAGCGTTCGAGGCGGACCTTGCCATCGACCACTACCATCAGGGCAACACCGCGCTGGTCGGCCATGAACTCTGCAAGGTCGAAGGGCTTGCCCGAGGCCGGGTCTTTCAGGTTGAGCGGAGGCCCCTTGCCGAAGGCCCGCGCCCTTTCGCCATGGCGCATATCGCGCCGCTCGACGCTTGGCAGAAGTTCCAGCCGACCGAAGGCGAAATCGCGCTGCTCGACCGTCCAGAACAGCACGTTGCGATCGCGCGGCATGTTGATGGCAAAGGCGATGTAGTCGCGCCCGGCAAACGCCGCGACCAGCAGTGCGCCCAGAACCAGCCCCGCCCATTTCGCTTTCGACATGGTATTGGCCCCTCCCTCGCTTGCTCTAGCCCGCCGCGATCAAGCCGCGCAAGCTGCGGGCAACGGTCTTGGCCTCCGGTCCGCCCAAGGCTAGACAGCCGGGATGCTTCGCCTTTCCATTATTGCCGCCGCACTGCTTTTGGGCAGCGCCAAACAGGCACCGCCGCCAGACCCCGACAGCGACAAGCACGCCCTGCTCGCAGCCTGCGACGGGAAAGATGGCTGGCGCGACCCCGCCCCGCCGGTGCGGATCGACGGCAACGTGTTCTATGTCGGCACCTGCGGGATAACCTCGCTCCTCATCACCAGCCCGCAAGGCCATGTCCTGATCGACAGCGCCGAGGAGGAGGCAGTGCCGCTGATCCTTGCCAATGTGAGACAGCTGGGCTTCGAGCCACGCGATATAAAATGGCTTCTCGCCAGCCACTCGCATTACGATCACACCGGCGGCCACGTGGCCATGCAGCAGGTCACTGGCGCACGCATCGCCGCCCTGCCCGATCAGGCGCGTGAGCTGGAAAGCGGCGCCGTTCCCCAAGACGACCCTCAGCATGGGTCGATCAAGCCAATGGCGCCGGTGAAAGTGGATCTGGTGCTGCGCGACGGCGCGTCGTTGCGGCTCGGTCCGAACCGGCTGACCGCCTACGCCACACCCGGCCACACGCGCGGTTCGACCTCGTGGGTTATCCGCGCCTGCGCAAAGTCGCCCTGCCCTGCCGTGGTCTATGCCGACAGCACCAGCGCCATTTCCGACGATGCCTATCGCTTCACCGAGCATCCCGCTTGGGTCACCCAGTTCCGCCGTGGCGTCGGGCGGATCGGCAAGCTGCCCTGCTCGTTGCTGGTGACGCCGCACCCCGGTTCAAGCCAGCTGTTCGAGCGGTTTGCAGGCGAGGCTCCACTGGCGGACAAGGCGCAGTGCAAGCGCTATGCGGACAATGCCCTGGGAAGGCTTGAGGAACGGCTTGAACAGGAGCGCTCGGCAAAGTGAGCGTCTGGAAGATCACCGTTCTCGCCCCCCGCCCCCAGGTCGAGGCTGCGCTGCTCGCGCACGAGGACGCGCTCGATTGGGACGAGAGCATCGTCCTCGCCGGCAGCGAAATCAGCGCCGAACGTCCCGACGAATGGATGCTGGAGGCATGGCTCGACCGAAAACCCGGCCCTGCCGAGCGCAAGGCGATAAAGGCGCTGTTCGGCAAGGCGTCAGGGCTGGCGCTCAGCGTCGAGCAAGTGCCGGACATCGACTGGGTGAGCGAGAGCCAGAAGGGGCTGGAGCCGATCAGCGCCGGACGGTTCTTCGTCCATACGCCGGACCATCCGGCCAGCGACGCTAAGGGCGCGGTGAACTTCCTCATTCCCGCCGGGCAGGCCTTTGGCACCGGCCATCACGAAACCACCGCCGGATGCCTTGCCATGCTCGATGCGATGAAGCGCAACGGCATGGTAGTGCGCAACTGCGCCGATGTCGGCACCGGCACCGGCGTGCTTGCCTTTGCTGCCATGGCGCTGTGGCCGCGCGCGCTGTTGACGGCTTCGGACATCGACCCGCTGAGCGCAGAGGTGACGCTGGAGAACGCCGCGCTCAACGGCCTGCCCGTGGGCGCGCGCGGAGGTGAGCTGACGGTCACGGTTGCCGAGGGCATGGACCATCCGCTGATCGCGGCGCGCGGCCCCTATGACCTCGTCATGGCCAACATCCTGGCCGGGCCGCTGATCGAACTTGCCCGCGATTTCGGGCGGGCGGTTGTGCCGGGGGGATCTCTCCTCCTCTCGGGTCTGCTGGCAACGCAGGAACAGGGAGTGCTGCGCGCCTGCCGCCGCGCCGGTTTCCGCCTGGCAAGGCGAGAGCAGCGCGGCGACTGGTCGATCCTGTGGCTACGCAAGCGGCGACGCGCTATGTGATGGCCGAGAGGCAAGGAAACACAATCCAATGCAGGTAATTGTCATGGCCGTCGGGCCGGATCGTCCGGGCCTCAATCAATCGCTCGCCGATGCCATCGTCGCGGCAGGCGGAAACTGGCTGGAAAGCCATTTCGGCCGACTGGGCGGCTCCTATGTTGGCTCGGTGCTGGTGGACCTGCCCGATGGCGGCCTTGCCGATCTGAAGCGCGCCGCCGCGCGGATGGATGCGGAGGGCTTCCGGGTCAGCGTGGAGGCCGCTGCCGAGGCCGCGCCGCCGCAAGGCCGCACGATGGGCTTCAGCCTCGTCGGGGCAGATCGCCCCGGCATCGTTCGCGAGGTTTCGACCGCGCTGGCCGGCCTCGGCGTCAGCATCGACCTGTTCGAAACCGGGACCGAAC
>JAURNJ010000192.1 GCA_030830245.1 Novosphingobium sp.
ACCCCGAGATCAACATGTGGGATGTTGCCGAACCGTTCGTGCGCAGCTGGCTGCGTGACGAGCTCGGCCCCGAGGTCGCGCTGGCCGACAGGCTGCGCGAGGATGCCCAGACCCTGCTGCGCCTGCCCGAACTGGTGCGCCGCATGGAGCAGCGCTTCCCGCCGAGCGGTGCCGCGCCGGAGCAGCCGCCGCTGCCCGAAGTGACGCTGATCTGGGAAAATAAACCGCGCCTTAACCATTGGGGACGATACGTGCTTGCCGCAATTGCAGGGGGCGCTGCACTATGGGTAGCATTGCAGACAGGACTGCTGGCAGGCCCGACGGGCTGAGCACCGCTCCGCTTGACGCGGGGTGGAACCGCTTTGCCCGCTGGTCGGCGCGGGACGCGCGCCTTGCGCTGTTTGCCTTCCTTGCGCTGCTCATCGCATCGGCATTCGTGCAGGTGGAAGCAGGCAAGCAGGAGGTCGCGACCCAGTCGCTGGGCGAACATATCGCCGGCAAGCCAGCACCGCCGCGCGAACGCGACGAAGACCTCGCTCTCTATGACCGGGCCATCGAGCGCATCCAGCACGGCGAACACTACTACGACTTTATCGTCACCGAACAGCGCGCGGCGAACTATCCCGTCCGGCCAGGCGTTGCGGTTCGCCTGCCGACGCTGGCCTATGTCAATGCCTGGCTGGGCACGCCCGGCCTGATTGCCGCCGCGCTCGCCTTGCTTGCCGCCGTGCTTGTCGTCTGGTGGCGGCGACTGGGCGAGGAAGCAGGCAACGCCCGCCAGCGCCGGATTGCCTTTGCGCTCCTGCTGATCGGGGCATCGCTGGGGCTCAACCGGCATTTCTTTGTCCTGCACGAGCTGTGGTCGGGCATGCTGCTGGCGCTCGCCTTCGGCCTTCACCGACCGGGAAAATGGGGCTGGTCACTCGTCGCCGCCGCGCTTGCTGTCGCGATCCGCGAACATGCGTTGCCCTTCATAATGCTGATGGCGGCCATGGCCTTCTGGCGGCGTGACTGGAAAGAAGGCGCAGCTTGGACCGGCCTTGCTGCCGGGTTCCTTGCCTTTCTCGCCGTGCATCTTTCGATCATTGCCGCGCAGGTCCTGCCAAGCGATCCCTACGGACAAGGCTGGCTCTACCTGCGCGGACTTTCCGGCTGGGTTTCCTATTTCGCGCTCTCCAGCAACCTGCGCTTCCTGCCGGGCTTCATCGCCGGTCCGCTGATCGTGTTCGCCATGCTCGGCTGGGCGGCATGAAAATCGCCTGCCGGCCTGTTCGGTTTCCTGCTGTTCGCCGGTTACGGCTTGTTGTTCATGATCGCGGGCCGTCCCGACACCTATTACTGGGGTGTGATGGCTGCCCCGGCGCTGCTGGTCGGGCTTGCCTTTGCCTTTCCGGCTTTGCGTGCATTGATCGCCAATGCCGCGCAGCGCCAGCCGGAGCCGCAAATCCGTTGCGCCTGAGAGCGCAAAGTTGCAGATAGCCTCACCTATGACCGGCCCTCGCGTGCTTCTGGTCGTGGGTGGCGGGATCGCCGCCTACAAGGCCTGCGAACTCGTTCGCATCATCCGCAAGAGCGGCGGCGAAGTGACGTGCGTGCTGACCGAGGGCGGTTCGAAATTCGTCACGCCGATGGCGCTCGCAGCCTTGTCGGAAAAGCCCGTTTATACCTCGTTGTTCGACCTCAAGGACGAGGTCGAGATGGGCCACATCCAGTTGAGCCGTGAAGCCGATCTCATCGTCGTCTGCCCGGCGACCGCAAACCTGATGGCGAAGATGGCATCCGGCATTGCCGACGATCTTGCAACCACCGTGCTGCTCGCCACCGACAAGCCGGTGATGGCCGTTCCGGCGATGAACGTGCGGATGTGGCAACACGAGGCGACACAGCGCAATGTCGCGGCGCTGCGCGCTGCCGGTGTCGACGTGATGGACCCTGACGAAGGCGCGATGGCCTGCGGCGAGTACGGACCGGGCCGTCTGCCCGAGCCTGTCGCCATCTGGCAGCGTATAGCCTGGGCGCTCGATATCGCTCCGGGCGAGATCGACCTGTTGCTGCCGCCGCCACAGGTTATCGAATACCACCCCGGTGGGGTCGCGCCGACAATCGAGGGCGATGGCGATGTCTTCGGCCGCGAGGAAGACCCGCGCGAAGACACGGGCGGAGGCGGTCTTTCCGCATCGCTGATCGCGCGCGGCATCCAGAAGGCCAAGGAGGCGGTCGGGCTGGCTTCGCCGCCACCTGCGCCAGAGGCCGTTTTGGCAGCGCCTCCGTCTGGCGGACCGATACTGTCCAAGAAGGGCAAGGCGCGGGCTGCGCCACCGACCGACCCGGAAGCGATCAACCACCTTGTCCGCGGCGAGGACGATTTCGCGCCTCAGCCGTTCGACAAGGACGTGCCTGGCCAGTTTCCCAGCGTTGGTGCCGCCGTGGCGCATATCACTCCGGCTGCGCCGATGTTCGTGGTCGATCCGACGCATCAGCCGCTTGCAGGCAGACACGTGCTCGTCACTGCGGGGCCAACGCACGAGCCGATCGACCCGGTGCGCTACATCGCCAACCGTTCGTCCGGGCGGCAGGGTTTCGCCATTGCCGCTGCCGCTGCTGCACTGGGTGCGCGCGTTACGCTGGTGAGCGGACCCGTCAATCTGGAAACGCCGCTTGGGGTCGACCGGATCGACGTGGAGACTGCCGTGGAAATGGCCGCAGCCGTGAAAGAGGCGCTGCCCGCCGATATCGGCGTGATGGTCGCGGCCGTGGCTGACTGGCGCGTGGAGCATGCAGCGTCGGAGAAGCTCAAGAAGCGCGGGGCCGCACCGCCCGCGCTTCGCCTGACCGAAAACCCCGACATTCTCGCCACGGTGGCCGGGATGCGCGAGCGGCCCAGGTTGCTGGTCGGCTTTGCGGCGGAAACCAACGATGTCATCAAGCACGCCAAGGACAAGCGCAAGCGCAAGGGCGTGGACTGGATCGTCGCCAACGATGTCTCGGGCGAGGTCATGGGCGGAGAAAGCAACACAGTGCACATCATCACTTCCAGCGATGTCGAGGACCTGCCGGAAATGCCGAAGGAGGCAGTCGCAATGGCGCTTGTCGAGCGCATGGCCGAGGCTCTTGTTGGGCAGCCGATCAGTGGATAGGTCGCCGGTTCCCGTCCCGGTGAAGCGCCTTCCTCATTTCGAGGGACTGGAGCTGCCCGCCTATGCCACCGAAGGGGCTGCCGGGATGGACGTGCTCGCCGCCGAGGACGTGGTTCTGGCGCCCGGCGCGCGCCATGCCGTCGCTACCGGGCTGGCGATGGCCATTCCGCACGGCTTCGAGATACAGGTGCGACCGCGCTCGGGCCTTGCCCTCAAGCATGGCGTGACCGTGCCCAACACGCCGGGCACGATTGATTCGGACTATCGCGGCGAACTGAAGGTCATCATGATCAACCACGGCGACGCAGCCTTCGAAATTCGGCGCGGCGACCGCATCGCCCAGCTGGTGCTCGCGCCAGTAACCCAGGCTTCGTGGTTGCCGGTCGAGGAACTCGACGAGACCGTTCGCGGCGAGGGCGGCTTCGGCTCGACCGGCGGGGTGGTTTCGCTGGGGAATTAGTCGAGCGTCAGGCGTTGACCGGCGGCCTTAGCAGGCTCGCGTAGTCTACCATGATCTGGCCCTGCAGGCCGGTGGCGTCCATCAGGTGGATGTCGAAGCGGCGGCTCTCGAATTTCCAGACCCCGTCTGCTTTGGTTACGACATCATTGTATATGCCAAGGATGCTCGAACCGGGTTCATCCGGGGTGCGTTTCAGGACTTCGTGAAGTATGCTGCGGGCCGTCGCCCGGTCGGCGGTCAGGCTGTCGATGACATGCGCGTGCTGCATCTGGAGCTGAAATGGATTGGCTTCAACCGATGCGCGTATCCCGCCAACTATGGCCGCATGGCCCTTGAAGTCCATTCCGGCCAGCGGGGCGCACCAGTGCGCGTGCTCGTGATAGCATGAGCCAACCGCTACCCAGTCTCGGCAAGTGACACCCATCGTGTAGCGTTCAGCCAGTTCGCGGATGGCGATGCGGTCAGCGAGTTGTTGCAGATCCATGGCCCAGGCTCCTCTGTTTGCCGGGACGATAGACAATGGTCGCCTCGCCGCCAATGCCTCGCAGAAAACCTGCGCTACGCGGGCAAAACCTCACGCAGCGCAGGCAATCGGCAAGACAATCAGTTCGCGCGCTTCGGCTCCGGCGCGACGGTAATGCGCACGGTTTCGCCCGAATTGCCTGGGAAGCCGGTGAACATCGCCTCTACCAGGTTGGGAATGAGGTATTGCAGCTTGTTGGAGCGCGACACCGCCTCGGCCTTGCCTTCGAACAGGCGCACGCCATCGACGCGGCGGTCGATCTTCATGTCCACGCCGCTGGTGTAGACGGTGTAAGCCTCGATCTCGTTGCCGCCGAACCAGGGATCATACCAGCCGTAGGACCACGGGCCGCCACGATAGGGTCCCCAGTATCCCAGTCGGCCATATCCATACCACGGAGACCAGAACGGCGAATGCGAAAAGCCGGTCGAGCGTACGCGCTCGCGCCCCTTGTCGACGCCATAATCGAAGCGCACCAGCAGCGTAGCCTGCTCCGGATTGGCAACAGGGGTATAGCCCTGCTCGCGCATCTCGTTTTCGACCAGCGCGGCATATTGCCCGAACTCTATGCCACCAGCCAGCTGCGGATCGTCGGCCACGACCGCGAAAGTCTGCCCGGCGGGCGGGGGAAGTTGCGACTGGAAGCGCGATACATTGGCGTTGAATGTCTGCGCGCAGGCCGTGAGGCCCAGGAGCAGCGCGCCCGCAATAGCCAGCCTGATCTGCGCGAACCGGTTATGGGTAAGAGCGTTCATGAGGACTTCTCTCCACTCGCTGGCATCGCCGCTTTGCAAGTTCCTTGCGAGACGATGCCTGATACGGCGCGCCGAATGGACGAGCCGTGCTGAATAAGGGTTGAACCCCTTGTTGTGCGTCAGTGCAAGTGTCCTTGCGGGTGAGCTTGAGGCTCAACCCCGCACCAGGCCGAGCGCCTGGTAAGCCGCGTCGAGCGTCGGGCGCGCCAGTTCGCGCGCCTGCAATGCGCCTTTGGCGAGGATCGCGTCGAGCATTTCGCGGTCCTGCTTCAGTTCGACAAACTTCGCATTGATCGGCGCAAGTGTTTCGACCAGCAGTTCGCCCAGCGCGGGCTTGAACTTGCCGAAGCCTTCGCCGCCAAATTCGCCAAGCACCTGCGCGACCGACTGGCCCGCCATCGCCGCATAGATACCGACAAGGTTCGCCGCTTCGGGCCTTCCTTCCAGCCCCGCCGCCTCGCTCGGCAGCGGCTCGGGGTCGGTCTTGGCTTTCTTGACCTTCTTCATGATCTCGTCGGCGTCGTCGACGAGGTTGATCCGGCTCATGTCCGAAGGATCGCTCTTGCTCATCTTGGCGCTGCCATCGCGCAGCGACATGATCCGGGCAGCCTCGGGCGGGATGATCGGATCGGGCAGGGTGAAGACGCCGGGAACCTTGCTGCCTTCCTCGCCATAGCCCGGCACGAAATCCACGTTGAACTTCTGCGCGATGTCGCGCGCCAGCTCCAGATGCTGCTTCTGGTCCTCGCCAACCGGAACGTGGGTCGCCTGATAGAGCAGCACGTCTGCGGCCTGAAGCACCGGGTAGGTGAACAGCGCGACCGAGGCACCCTCTCGGTTCTTGCCGGACTTGTCCTTGAACTGGGTCATGCGGTTGAGCCAGCCCATCCGCGCGGTGCCATTCAGCAGCCACTGCAGCTCGGCATGGGCGGGTACCTGCGCCTGGTTGAACAGGATCGAGCGGTCGGGATCGACCCCGCAGGCGACCAGCGCGGCAACCATTTCCAGCGTACTCGCCGCCAGCTGGGCAGGATCGTGCGGCTGCGAGATCGCGTGGAGGTCAGCAAGGAAATAGAGGCATGTGCCCGCTTCGTGCTCGCCCTGCATGCGAACCCAGTTGCGGATCGCGCCGAGATAATTGCCAAGGTGAAGGTTGCCAGTTGGCTGGATGCCCGAGACGATGCGCATTTCAGGAACTCGATTCTATTGCAGAGGCGTCTTCTGGGCTGGCCTTGCGGCGGCGGAGCATGTCGAGAATGTCATCCCGGTCGACCGCGCCGATCAGCCAGCCGACCGTG
>JAURNJ010000193.1 GCA_030830245.1 Novosphingobium sp.
AAATCCTGCCCCCGCAACCAGCAAATCACCCCGCTCCGGCGGGGTTTTTTTGTTGGCCCCGGGACGCCTTCGGATTGGTGGCTTGCCCGATAGAGCCGGTGGCGCAGAGAAAAGTCATGCGGAGCTTCAAATCGCAGACCGTTCCCGGTTTCAGATTACCGCGCGGCCTTGGTTCGCCGCTTGCAGCCTAACCCTTCTCGTAAAACCGCTTCGAAACCTGCTCGATCATCACTACCCTGTCGCGCCGGGCATTGGCGGAGCTTGCCCCGAACGGCGCCTCGTCCGGTCCGAGGCCCCAGTTGCAGGTCGGGCCATTGGGTAACTGCTCAAGTCCCAGGCGGGCAACCGCCCCGGCATCGGCTGCGGTCTCAGGCAAGGGCAGGTCCTTGGCGGCAAGGAAGCGGCGCAGTTCGGGCGTATCGGTTTCGCCCATCACGAGGTTGAGCACATCGACGCCGAAGGGGCGCAGTTCCGCCCAAAGCGCTTCGCCCAGGTTCAGGTCGAACGCCTTGCTCGCCGAATAGACCGCCATATAGGTCGCGCCTCCCCAGCAGGCCCCTGAATTGACGAGGATCATGCCGCCCTTGCCGCGCGCTTTCATGGTGCCCGCGAAGTGATAGCAACAGTCGAACAGGGTGACGACGTTACGCTGGATCAGGTCCTTCCAGCCGCTGAGCGGGCGATCGAGCAGCTTCTGGCCGAACGGATCGGAGCCTGCATTTGCGACGAACAGCCCTATGTCGAGCGATCCACAGGCTGCGATTAGCGCCTCCGCGGCATCGCTTCGGGCGAGGTCAATCGCCGCCGTGCGGCACTCGCTGCCGGTCTCGGCTCGGATTTCATCGGCCAGCGCAAGCAAAGGGCCTTTGCGGCGCGCGATCAGCAGGCAGTTGACGCCTTGGGCCGCAATCTGTCGGGCGAATTCGCGCCCGGTTCCTTCCGAGGCTCCGGCGATGACTGCCCATGGGCCATGCTTCTCGCTAAAATCCATGCCGCAGTTTCCTCCCCAGGTTCCACACCAAGGACGACTTCGAACACGAATCTACCGCCCGTGCAATGGATATGGCTTGGCCCATCGCGACGAACGGAGGTTACGGATTTCCCTGCGTGATCATCGCGACAGTTCGCCAATCCACTCGCCAGCGGCTACCTGCCTCCGTTCACTTCCCCGGCCCGAAGCGCTTGGTCCAGTCGGTGAGCGCGATGGTGAAATCGTCCTCGCGGTAGAAGTCCTTGTCCTTCATGCCCGGGTCCTCGTGGTCGCGATACCACTTGGCGTATTGCTTCACCTCGCCGCTCAGCTTCTTGTAGTGGGTCGAGTAGGTCTTGACCCGGACCACCGGATCCTTGCCGGTGAAGTCGAATTCCATCAGCCGCATCCAGCCATCGCCGATGCCGACGGGATAGCCTCCCCTGCCAGTGACGCCCGCGTCCTTCGCGGTCTGCCCGCGATCCTGGTAGTCGGCGAGCACCTGGTAGACCTGGTTGCCGAACTTGTTCGCGTCGGTTCGGATCGCCTGCCCGTGCTGGTGACCGCACAGCATCATGAAGATCTGGTCGTGCTGGCTGAGAAACTTGTCCCAGATCATCTGCGGCGAATTGTCCTGCGGATCGACCTTGTTACCGTCGATGATCGGGTTGGCGTTGCGCCCGCCCTTGGTGTCGAGATAGTCGTGGGTGGAAACGATGGTCGGCAGGCCCTTGTGCTGCTCGATCACCTTCGCCGCCCATTCGAGCGAACTGTCGGGCGGATCGAACTGCAGGCCGATGTGCAGGAACCTGTATCCGCCGGCTTCGAACACCTGCGCGCTGTCGGCGCCGCCATCGTTGGCCGCGACATACCACGGCTGCCCCTTGAAGAACGGGGTGTGCTCGCCGAACACGGCGCTGAAATTGCTAAGGCCGCCCGGATGGAGCACGCCGATGGTCGACATGTCGCCGGCAACGGGCTTGGCCGCTGAGGGGAACTTGGAATCGGTCCACATCGCGTCATAGTCATGATTGCCTGGCACCACCGAGAACGGCACCTTGCCCGCGATCAGCTCGTAGCCTTTCTTCGCGGCGGGCATCTCCACGTCCCACACCTTCTGCGTTGGCTTGAAGATCTTCGAGAATACGGAGTTCTCGTCGACCCGGAACCCGCGCATGTAGTGATCGGGATCGATGGTCATGGTCTGGTGCTGCCAGACATCGCCCAGCGCCGAGACGAAGGCGATCTCGCCGCCCGCGCTTTCCACGTTGGCGGCGATGTATTCCATCTGGTCGAAGAACATCTCGCGCGCATCGAAGGGGAATTTCTCGTCCTTCTGGTGGGTGTAGTCTATGTAATTCTGCGTGTCGGGCAGGACCGCGATGGTGAACTTCGCGTCTGTCGCATCGGCAAAGGCGGGGGTGCTGACGAGCAAGGCCGCTGCGGCGAAAAAGAGGGTTCGTCTCAGCATGATTGTGCCCCTGTAGCAGGATCGTTGCAGTCTTATGGCGGCAGATGAGGGCCTGGACCCTAGATCGCGCGCACCTCGCGCAGCCAGCTGATCATGGCCTGCACGCCATCGCCCAGTTCGGTCGGCTTGTAACCCAG
>JAURNJ010000194.1 GCA_030830245.1 Novosphingobium sp.
TACCGCGAGGAAGAGCGCGAGATGCTGCCCCTGTGCCGCGAGGAAGGCAACGGCATCATTCCGTGGAGCCCCCTGGCGCGCGGCAAGCTGGCAAGGCCGGTGGGCGAGGAAACGCTGCGGTCCGAAACCGACGTGATGAACAAGGCGCTCTACGTGAAGATGGCCGATAACGACGCGCAGGTAATCAGCGAGGTCGAGAAGGTGGCCATGGCGCGCGGCGTGCCGATGGCCCATGTCGCTACCGCATGGCTGTTGGCGCAGGCCGGGATCACCGCGCCGATCATCGGCGTGTCGAAAATGGCGCACCTTGATGACGCCATCGCCGCGCTGGACCTGGAATTGAGCGAAGCGGAAATCAAACAGCTCGAGGCACCCTACCAGCCGCACCCGGTGATGGGCGTGAACCTGTGATCTGGTTTGGCGGGAACCGGCCCGATCCAGCGCGCTTGACGGTTTCGGGCACGGATTCGATGATCGGCCTGCTCGGCATCGAAGGAGTCGAGGCAGGAGACGATTTCCTGCGTATGCGCATGCCGGTCGATGCCCGCACCAAACAGCCTGCCGGAATCCTGCATGGCGGCGCTTCGGTGGCACTGGCTGAAACCGTCGGTTCGATGGCGGCGGGCAATTGCATCGATCGCAGCAAGTTCACGGTCGTGGGCGCGGAGATCAATACCAATCACTTGCGCCCTGCCACTTCAGGCTGGGTCTATGCCACTGCCCGCCCGTTCTCGCTCGGCAGCCGTCTGCAGGTCTGGTCCATCGAGATTGAGGACGAGGCAGGCAAGCTGGTCTGCATCAGCCGGTTCACTGCCGCGGTGATCCCGCACCCTGCAAAATGACGCAAGACCTTTGGGTGCTTGAAGGACTCGCGGCGATGGCCTAGCGACTCGCCCGCAAGGGAGACTGATTGCCGAATGACTATCCTTTACGACGAAGCGCAGGAAGCAATCGCGGTCGAAGCGCGCCGCGTGCTCGATGCGCAGTATGACCTTCAACGGCTGCTCGATCTGGTCGATGTGACCGGCAAGCATGACGAGCGGCTGTGGCAGACAGCAGTCGAGCAGGGCTGGACCGCGCTGCCGGTGCCTGAGGCCCATGGCGGGCTCGGGCTTGGCCTGCTCGAAATGGGCTTGATCGCACAATCGCTCGGCGCGGTGACCGCGGGCGCCCCGTTCCTGACCGGCAACGATGCCTTCGTGCAATTGCTGCTTGCGGGCAACGACGAGGCGTCTCGCGAAGCATGGCTGCCGAAGGTCGCGGCGGGCGAGGCGATTGGCGTTGCCGCGCTGGGCGAGGGCAACTCGCCGCTCCCGCCGACTCCGGCGGTCACGTTCACGGATGGCAGGCTGAGCGGAGCCAAGTCTGCCATTGCAGGCGCATTGCAGGCAAATGCGGGTATCGTCTGGGCCTCGTCTGTAGGCACGCCGGTGCTTGCACTGGTCGAGATCGACGACACCATGCGCCGCCCGATAGACAGCTTCGACAACGCGCGCCTCTATGCCGGCCTGGTGTTCGATGGCGCTTCCGCCAGGGTTATCCTTGAAGGCGATGCCGCTCTTGCTGCGGCGCGCAATGCGCTTGCCCGCACGGCCGTGGTCACGGCCTACGAACAGACCGGCGGGGCCGAGCAGGCAATGAAGATCGCGCGCGACTATGCGCTCGAACGCAAGGCTTTCGGCCAGCCGATCGCCGCCTTCCAGTCGATCAAGCACCGCATTGCGGAGATCTATGGCCTCGTCGAACTGGCCCGCGCCAACTGCATCGATGCCGCAGCGAACGTGGGCACCCCGCAATTCGTCCTCAAGGCTTGCGCTGCACGGCTGGCTGCGAGCGACGCCTACGATACGGCCGCTCGCGATGCCGTCCAGATACACGGCGGCATCGGCGTTACCTGGCAACTCGGCCTGCACTTGCACATGCGGCGCGCGCGCAGTCTTTCGGCGGAGCTTGGCAGCCCGCTGTTCTGGGAAGGCCTGCTGGTCAGCGAAATCGAAGCGGGAGTATCGGCATGATCGATCTGGACACTTTCCGGCAGCAGGCGCGCGAATGGACTCTCTCGATGGTCCCTGAATTCGGGCGCGAGGCGCGTCGCGGCCTGACCGATGAGGAGGATCTCGCGCTCGGTCGCCGTTACATGGCAAAGAAGTACGAGGCGGGCTTCGCCGGCGTGCACATGCCGGAGGAGTTCGGTGGTCGAGGTCTGACCGGCCTGCACAAGCTGGCTTTCGACCAGGAGGAAATGCCGCACGGGTTCCCGTCCGGCTATTTCGGCATCTCGTTGGGAATGCCGATCCCGATCATCATGAAGTTTTGCGAGGACAAGGCCTGGGTGCGCGAGCGCGTAGTCGCCGCGCTCAAGGGCGAGGAAATCTGGTGCCAGCTATTCTCCGAACCGTCGGGCGGTTCCGACCTGGCAGGCCTGCGCATGAAGGCGGAGGAGGACGGCAACGGCTGGAAACTCAACGGCCAGAAGCTGTGGACCAGCCATGCGCACATTGCTGATTACGGCATCATCGTCGCGCGCAGCGACCCGACTGTGCCCAAGCACAAGGGACTGACCTATTTCTGGGTCGACATGCATGCCGAGGGCGTCACCTGCAAGCCGTTCAAACTGCTCGACAAGGAAGTCGTCTGCAACGAGGTGTTCTTCGATGACGTCAAGTTGACCGACGGGCAGCGCATCGGTCCCGTGGGCGGCGGCTTCGGCGTCGCCATGGCGACCCTGATGATCGAGCGCTACGTCGCCGGTGACGCCGACGGGTTCGGGCCGACCATACCGTTTTTCGTCGATTTCGCCCGCGAGGTCGAGGTCAACGGCAGGCCCGCCATCGAGGACGGGCGCATCCGTTCCGCCATCGCGCGCAATTTCGCGCTGCGCAACGGCCTCAATTCGATCCGCGACCGCGCATTCCTGATGATGGAGGCGGGCATGGAGCCGGGACCAGAAGGCTCGCTGAGCAAGCTGATTTCGGTTCGTAGCCGCCAGAAGCTGTCCGAACTGGCCATCGACCTGAAGGGCAGCGAGGGGCTTGCCTATGATCCGGAAGCGACCAGCAAGGAAGACTGGGTGGCGAGCTGGCTCTCGGTTCCGACCGGCCGCATCGCTGGTGGCGCCGACGAAATGCTGCTCAACACGATTGCCGAGCGTATTCTCGGCTTGCCGCAGGACCATCGCCCCGACAAGGGCGTTCCCTTCAACCAGATTCCCGCCTGATTTTCCCGGAGAAGCAAATGCCATTCAAGACTCGCGTCACCGAAATGCTCGGCGTCGAGCATCCCATCGTCCAGGGCGGCATGCAGAACGTGGGCTATGCCGAGCTGGCCAGTGCCGTCTCTAACGCAGGCGGCCTCGGTCTCATTACCGCGCTGACACAGCCCAGCCCCGAGGCGCTGGCTGCCGAGATCGAACGCTGCCGTTCCATGACGAGCAAGCCGTTCGGCGTGAACCTGACCTATCTGCCGACACTCAATGCCCCGGACTACGGAGCCTATGCCAAGGTCATCATCGAGGCTGGTATCAAGATCGTCGAGACCGCCGGATCGCCCAAGGTGCGCGAAATCTGGGAAATGCTGAAGCCGAACGGCATAACCATCGTTCACAAGTGCACCTCGGTGCGTCACGCACTGTCCGCGGAAAAGCA
>JAURNJ010000195.1 GCA_030830245.1 Novosphingobium sp.
GAAACTCACCCTCGCCCGGTCGCCGGTTGATCGCCCCTGCAAATTCGCCGTCGACCAGGACGATGCGCTTGTCGCCTTCGGACACCGAGGGAAGGAATGGCTGCACCATGAAGGGTTCGGGCCAGGCGTTGTGGAACATTTCCAACAGCGCGCCCAGATTGCTCCCGTCGGCGGGCAGCCGGAAAACCGCCTTGCCGCCGTTGCCATGCAGCGGCTTGATGACGAGGTCGCCGGGATGCCGTTCATGGAACGCGCGCACGTCCTCGATCCTTCTGGCGACCAGGGTCGGCGGCATGAACCGCGCATAGTCCAGCACCATCACTTTTTCGGGCGCATTACGCACGCTCGCGGGATCGTTGACCACCAGAGTGGTGCCGTTGAGGCGTTCGAGCAGGTGCGTCCCGGTGATATATCCAAGATCGAAGGGCGGATCCTGACGCATCAGGACAACATCGATATCCGTCGCGAGGTCGATCAGGCGATGTTCCCCCCTCGTGAAATGATCGCCCTCGACTCGCTGGACGGTGACCGGCGCGGCCCATGCCGTCAGCCTGCCACCAGCACCCTGCGCGGTATCGTAAGCCAGCGTGCGCACGTCATAGTGCCACAGGGAATGGCCACGGGCCTGCGCCGCGAGCATAAGGTGGAACGAGGAATCCCCGCCGATCTTGATCGATTCCAAGGGGTCCATCTGGGCGGCTACACGCAGGCTCATTCGTAATCTTTCCTTCGCTCAGGGCATCCAGGCGTTGACGATGTGGCGCGGCTCCGCGTCCGGCGCAAGCAAGAGCACGTCGATCCGCAGGTCTTCGCCGTTGGTCGCATAATGGTGCGCCACTGCCTCGGCGGCAGCGGCGACCCGGCGCAGGCGGTATTCGTCGATGGCAAGGTCAAGCTGATCGGCGCTGCGCCGCCATTTGACCTCGACGAAAACGACCGCGCCGCCATCGCGCGCAACAATGTCGATCTCTCCCCGCTTCGTCTTCCGGCGACGGTCGAGAATCTCCCAGCCCTGTGCCTCAAGCCACAGGGCAGCGCGGTTTTCCGCCGCGCGACCGCTCAATTCGGCCACCTGCCGCTTCATCTCTCACGCAGTTCCAGCGCGCGGGCATAAAGCGTCTTGCGATCGAGCCCGGTCAGACGGGCAACTTCCGCCGCCGCCTGCGAAGGCTTTGTTTTCTCCAGAGCGGCCTTGAGCAGCGCATCGACATCGGCCTCGCCCGGCGGTTCAGCTTCGCCCGGCGGGCCGACCAGCAGTACGATCTCGCCCTTCGCCGGGTGCGCGGCATAATGCGCGGCCAGTTCGGCAGCACTTCCGGTACGGCATTCCTCGAACCGTTTGGTCAGCTCGCGGGCAACCGCCACTTCGCGCCCAGGCAGCGCATTGCCGATGGCTGCGAGCGAATCCAGCAGGCGCGGCGCAGTCTCGTAAAAGACCAGCGTCGCGGGCACGCCCGAAAGTTCCGCCAGCGCATCGGCCCGCGCCTTGGCCTTGCCGGGCAGGAACCCGGCAAACAGGAACCGGTCGCTTGGCAGGCCAGACAGGGTAAGCGCGACAATCGCCGCCGATGGCCCCGGCAGACTGGTGATCGCCACACCGGCAGCGCGCGCCTCGCGCACCAACCGGTATCCCGGATCGGAAACCAGCGGCGTTCCCGCATCGCTTACCAGCGCCACCGGTTCGGCCTGCATCGTCTCGACCAGACGCTGTCGGTCTGCCTCGCTGGCGTGGTCGTCATAGCGCACCATTCGCACCTTGATGCCAAGGTGGCGCAGCAATTTGCCTGTGACCCGCGTATCCTCGCAAGCGATCACGCAAACGCCACGCAACGTCTCTATTGCGCGCAAGGTAACGTCGCCGAGATTGCCAATCGGCGTTGCGACGATATAGAGTCCGGGGTCGAGCGCCTGGGTCATTCGGGCCGTCATGCGCCAAATCCAAGGGGAGCGGCAAGGGATGTTTCGTGAATTCGCTGGCTGGCGCATGCTGGCCGTGGGCACTGCAAGCCTCGCAATTGCGGCCTGTACCGCGGTTCCCAAGCAGCCGGCCGCGCCGCCACCGGTCGCGCAGCCCGCGCCCGATGTGCTTCCCACCGATACCGCGCGGCACCGGGTTGCGCTTCTCGTACCGAGAAGCGGCGCCAACGCCCAGGTCGGCCAGTCGATTGCCAATGCCGCGACAATGGCCCTGCTCGACACCAATGCGACCAATCTTCGCGTCACCACCTATGATACGGCCACCAATCCTGCGGAAGCGGCAAGAACCGCGGTGAAGGACGGCAACCGCCTGATCCTTGGACCGCTTCTGTCCTCGGACATTCCGGCGATTGTTGCTGTCGCCGAACCGGCGAAGATTCCGTTGATTGCCTTTTCGAACGACGAAGCTGCGGCAACACGCAGCGTCTATGTCATGGGCAATCTTCCCAGCCAGTCGGTATCGCGCAGCGTGGCTTATGCTGCCGGGCGCGGCATCAAGACTTTCGCGGCACTGGTGCCGCTTGGCGAATATGGCCAGCGTGCATCGAGTGCGCTGATGTTGGCGGCCAAGGCGAATGGCGGGAGCGTCGTCGCAATGGAATCCTATGACCGTTCTAATGCCTCGCTTGCTGCGGCTGCGCGCAAGACCACGGAACGTGGCGGCTATGGCGCGGTGCTGATCGCCGACGGCGGTCGCATGGCGAGCACTGCGGCTCCCTTGCTCAAGCCGGGTACGGTGAAGATGATCGGCACCGAACTGTGGAGCGGCGAAAAGGCCATCACCACGACCAAGGCGCTCGACGGGGCCTGGTTCTCCGCCGTGGCGGATACGCGCTTTGGCCAGTTCTCCGACAGCTATCGCAAGCGTTTTGGGACCAACCCCTATCGCATCGCCACGCTTGGCTATGACGCTGTGCTGCTGAGCCTGCGCGTGGCGCGCGAGTGGAAACCGGGCTCGGTGTTCCCGATCGGTAAGCTGACCGAAAAGGGCGGCTTTCTTGGTCTCGACGGCGCGTTCCGGTTTTCCAAGATCGGCGTGGTCGAACGAGCGCTTGAAGTGCGCGAGGTGCGCGGCGGGGCACTGGTGACGGTCAGCCCTGCACCGAGCAGGTTCGAGGATTGAGGAAAAGGGAAAGTCCCAGCTTGATAGTGGGAATCAGCGGAGCCTATAGCCCGCACCATGGCCTCCAAACCCGCTAACGACCTGTTCGACGCCCTCCCCGCCAGCAACGGCGATGCCTATGACGGCGCCTCGATCGAGGTGCTCGAAGGGCTCGAACC
>JAURNJ010000196.1 GCA_030830245.1 Novosphingobium sp.
GGTTGAGCAGTTACGCGGCGACTGCAGAGCAGCCCGTTGATTATTGGCTGGCGCTCGCGGGCGTCGAACCGCCTCCGCTTCCTATGGATCGCCCAGAGGCGCCGGGTGCGAATGTCGCTGCGAGCATCAACAGCGTTGACATAGTGTTCGACGCCGAAGTCACGGCGGCGCTGCTGCGAAAGGTCCCGCAGGCTTACAAGACCCGAGCACAGGAACCATTGGTCGCTGCCTGCGCCGCGGCGTTGGCGGATTGGACAGGCAGTCGGCGTGTCTTTCTTGATCTCGAAAGTCATGGACGCGAAGCCCTGCCGGGCCTCGACCTCGACCTTTCACGCACGATTGGCTGGTTCACCAGCGTCTATCCGGTCTGTCTCAAATTGCCTTCGGTCGACGGGCCCGGAGCTACGCTGTGCGCCATCAAGGAACAGCTTCGGCAGATACCGCCAGGCGGCATGGCTTTCAGCCTCGCGGTCGCCTATTCTGGGGACCGTGACCTGCAGCAACGGCTCGCCCGGGTGCCGCAGCCCCGAATAACGTTCAACTATCTCGGCCAGTTTGATCAGGCGAGCGACCATGATGCCTTGTTTAGGCTAACGGATCTGCCGTCGGGGCAGGGTCAGCACGGCGAAGAGCGACGCACCCATGTTCTCGACATCGTTGCGATGGTCCGTCGCGGCGAGCTCGTGACGTCGTTCCAGTATTCTGAGGTGTTGCACGATCGCGAAACTATCGTGCGGCTTGCAGGCGACTTCGAACGGCGCCTGCGGGCGCTGATCGATCACTGCATGCAACCTGGCGCAGGCGCGCGCACGCCGTCCGACTTTCCTCTGAGCCGCATCGGCAGTGAGGCGCTCCTCCGCCTGGAGCAGGCGTGTGGGCCGATTGAAGACCTGCATGTTCTGTCGCCGATGCAGCAAGGTCTCCTCTATCATTCGCTAGTTGCGCCTCAAGGCGATCTTTACCTGCAGCAGCTGCATGGCGAACTGCGCGGTGAGCTGGATGTCGGCGCCTTCGAATGGGCCTGGCAGGACCTCGTGAGGCGGCATGCCATCTTCCGCGGGCGGTTCTGCTGGGAAGGGCTCGACGAACCTCATTTTCTGGTGCTGCCAACAGCGCACATCGAGGTCAGCGTTCTGGATTGGCGCGACATAGATATATCCACGCATGACGCTTGCATAGCAGAGCTGTTGCGAGATGACCGTCGCCGTGGGATCGCGCTCGATCGCGACCCGCTCATGCGTGTCACCCTTGTCCGGCGAGCTGACCGACTCTGGCATTTTCTATGGACGCATCATCATGCGTTACTCGATGGCTGGTGCATCGGTCTCGTGCTCCGCGAGGTGCTCGATGGCTATGAAGCACGTCGGCATGGGAAGACCGTCGAGCCCGCCACAAGGCGGCCGTATCGCGATTACATCGCGTGGCTGCGTCGGCAGGACCGCTCTTGCGCCGATGCGTTCTGGCGCGCCGAACTCGCCGATTTCACGACACCGACGCGCCTCTACCTGCCCGCCGCGCCGACTGCCGGGATCATGGACGATTCTGGCGCGGCGGGCGAAGCCGCGTTATCCTTGTCCGAAGCCGCCACCGCGCAGATAGAGGTTTTCGCGCGCAAGAACCGTTTGACGATCAATTCGGTTTTAACAGGGGCGTGGGCGCGCCTGCTCGCGACTTATGCCCACGTCGATGACGTCGTATTCGGCGTGACCATGGCAGGTCGTCCGGCGGAGCTGGAGGGCTCCGACCGTATGATCGGCCTCTTCATCAACACGTTGCCGCAGCGCGTCCGCATCGAGCGGGGCGCGTCGGTGGTCGACTGGCTGCGTGCGCTGCAGGCGCAGCAGCTTGCGCTGCGCGAGTTCGACTATTGCCGTATCGTTGACATCCAGCGCCAAAGCGGCGTCGAGCAAGGCTTGCCGCTATTCGAAACCCTCATCGCCTTTGACAACTATCCCGTCGATGAAGCCTTGGCCCAAGGCTTCCGGGACATCGAAGTCGCGGAAACGCGTGGTGTAGAGCGGACGCATTATCCGTTGTCCTTGTCGGTGGTTCCTGGCCGCCAGCTCCGTTTCCGGGCGCTGTTTGATCGCCGTCGCGTCAGCGACACGGCCGCGGAAACGTTGCTCGAGTCTCTACGATATCTGCTGGAGACCTTGTCCAGCGGCGCGGTTGCCCTGGTCGATAGTTGGAGCCTCGCGCCCCCTCGGAAAAGTGCGCCTCGTTTGCCGTTTCCTCACGGCCAGGAAGGCACCTTGCCGTATCGATTCGCCAGGGTAGCTGCCGCGCATCCCGAGCGGATCGCAGTTAGTTACGGCGACAGCGTGCTGACTTATCGCGAGCTCAACGCGCGCGCCAGCTGTCTTGCCCATCACTTGCGGCAAGCAGGGTGTGGTCCGGAGACGCTGGTCGGTCTTTACCTCGACCGGAGCTTGAACCTTATCGTCGGGATACTCGGAATTCTGCAGGCTGGAGCCGCCTATGTCCCGATAGATCCCCGCGCTCCGGCCGAACGTGTCGGCGGCACTTTGGAAGATGCGGACATCAGACTGATTGTCACTGAATCCGCGTTGCTGGATACCCTCGATCCCGCCATATGCGGCGCCGCGTCGATAATCGCGCTCGACCGGGACGCCGAACTGATCGCGCGCCATCCGAGGACGTCGCCGCCCTTGGATGTCGCGCCGGCAAATGCCGCCTACGTAATCTACACATCCGGCTCGACTGGCCGGCCAAAGGGCTGTGTAATCACCCATGCCAATGTCATTCGCCTGTTTGACGTAACCCAGCAGAGCTTCGGGCCAACAGCAGACGACGTCTGGACGCTGTTTCACTCGGTGGCGTTTGACTTTTCGGTATGGGAGCTTTGGGGCGCGCTTTTGCACGGCGGACGCCTCGTCATCATCTCCCACGACGTCAGTCGCTCCCCGGGGCGAATGCATGAGCTCTTGCGGCTTGAGCGCGTGACGATTTTGAATCAGACGCCATCCGCATTCCGGCAACTCGCCGTGGTCGATGCGGCGAGTCAGCATGGCGACCAACAGATGCCGCTCGCGTTGCGGCATGTGATCTTCGGCGGCGA
>JAURNJ010000025.1 GCA_030830245.1 Novosphingobium sp.
AGGCAGAACATCTGCGATGGCGCCAGCCGCTCAAGATAGGGGCGCACGACTAGCGGGCTTTCGCTTTGCCCGACGAAGATGTTGGCCGCCGCATAGAGGCTCTCGATCCGGCTGATCCCGGTAACCTTGCGAAGGCCGCCCCCGATCCAGCGAACGACCAGCGTCATGATGCCAAGGTGGTAGAGGATGGCGATAAGCGCGGCGAAGAACACGATCGTCGGCAGGGCATTGAGCGCGAAGCTCTGCCCGAGCCTATCGTCCGCCAGCGCGCCGAACAGGAATTGGGTGCCCGCGCGCGCATAGCCCAGCAGGTTCGTTACGCCCGAGGCGATGGCCTGGAGCGCCAGGTTGCCCGGCGGGAACCACAGCACCAGCGCGGCGAAGCCCGCCTGAAGCGCGAAGGCCGCGCCGACCACGCGCCAGCGGATCGCCTTGCGATCACTCGAAAGGACAAAGGCCAGCGCGAAGATCAACGCCATGCCGGCAACCGAAAACGCCACTTGCTGCAACCGACCGTTCCCCCCTGCAATCGGGAGACGGTAATGGGCGCTTGCAGCTTAGCCTAGTGCATTCTGCACATTTTCCGGTTAAGCGCAGGGGCATGGACCGCCCGCCAGCCCAGATGCCGGTTTCGCTGCTGCTTTTCGGCATAGTCTATGGCGGCATGGTCACGATCGCAGGGGTGCTCGGCGCCAAGCAGGTGGCGATGGGGCCGCTTGCAGTCGAGGCAGGGATATTCCCCTTCCTGCTGCTGGTCGGCATTTCGAGCGGGGTGACGCGGCTTCATGGCGAGCGAACCGGGCAATTGTTCGTCAGGCTCGGCTTCGTGCCGCTGGTCCTTGCCATCGTGCTGACGCTGATCGTCCTGCAATTGCCCGCCGACCCCGGCATGTATCCTCCCGCGAAAGAGGCGTTTCCTGTCATCCTGGGGCAGTCCTGGCGACTGATGGCGGCCGGAATCGTTGCCTATGGCGTGTCGGTCACGCTCAATGTCGCGCTGTTTGCATGGCTGGCCGCGCGGCTGAAGCGGTGGACCGGAACCTCCGGTTTCGTGGCGGCAGCGATTTCGCAGGTGGTCGATACCTTCCTGTTCATCACCATCGCCTTTTACGGCGTGCGACCGGTGGCCGAACTCTATGCTGGGCAGATGATTGCCAAGGTCGTGCTCTCGGCGGTCATGGTGCCGCTGGTGATCCGGCTGGTGATGTGGCTAGGGCAGCGCATCGACGGCCCTGCGATTTCCGCTTCACCTGACGGCGTGGCAGGCTGATCCCCGTCGCATCGCGTCCTGCAAAAAACCGGTTCCCACTTTTTTGCGCGATGCTCTAAAGCGGCGGCCATGACTACACCGCACGATCCCGCCATGCTGGCCAAGGCCGAAACGCTTATCGAGGCGCTGCCCTATCTGCAGCGCTATGCCGGCTCCACTTTCGTGGTGAAATACGGCGGCCATGCCATGGGCGATCCCGAACTCGCGCTCGATTTCGCGCAGGACGTGGTTCTGCTGAAGGCGGTCGGCATCAATCCGGTGGTGGTGCATGGCGGCGGCCCGCAGATCGGGGCGATGCTCAAGCGAGTCGGGGTCGAATCGAGCTTTGTCGATGGCTTGCGGGTCACCGACAAGGAAACCGCGCAGATCGCCGAGATGGTGCTCTCCGGCTCGATCAACAAGGAACTGGTAAGCTGGATCGCTGGCGCGGGCGGCAAGGCCATCGGCATATCGGGCAAGGATGGCGGACTGGTCACCGCGAAGAAGGTAACGCGCACGAGCAAGGATCCCGACAGCAATATCGAGCGCGTGGTCGACCTTGGTTTCGTTGGCGAGCCGGAAAGCATTGACACGCAGGTCATCGAAACGATGTGCGCAGCCGGGCTGATCCCGGTGATCGCGCCGATCGCGCCGGGCGCAGACGGTTCGACCTACAACATCAATGCGGACACCATGGCGGGCGCGATAGCCGCCGCGCTCCATGCCTCGCGGCTGTTCCTCCTGACCGACGTTGCCGGTGTGCTCGACAAGCAGGGCAACCTCCTCACCGACCTCAGGCCCGCAGACATCCAGCGCCTGCAGGCGGACGGCACCATTTCGGGCGGGATGATCCCCAAGCTGGAGACCTGCATCCACGCGGTCGAGGCCGGTTGCGAGGCGGCGGTGGTGCTCGATGGCCGCGTTTCGCACGCCATGCTGCTCGAAATATTCACCGCATCGGGTGCGGGAACGCTGATCCGGGCATGATCGCGGCGGGGCGCTTGCCCCGCGAGCATGCCCTCGGCTATCAGGCGCACGCGTGCTTTCCTGTCTCGTGGGGTCCAGCCTTGATCTTCTACACGCTTTTCGAAATCGTCGGCTATCTCGTCTCGATCGTCGTGATGCTGGTTATCGTCCAGTTCGTGCTGAGCCTGCTCATCTCGTTCGACGTGGTCAACATGCACAACCAGTTCGTTTCGGCGATCTGGACGGCGGTGAACGCCTTGCTCGAGCCGATCCTGGCTCCGATCCGGCGGATCATGCCCAACACCGGTGCAATCGATTTCTCGCCGCTGGTCCTGATCATCGGTCTGGAGATCTTACGCATCATTCTCAGGAACATGGCTGCGGCGACAATGTGATGGAACAGGATACCATGACCCAGGCAGAGCGGATCGACGGCAAGGCATTTGCCGAAAAGCTGCGCGGGCAGGTGGCCCAGGTCGCCGCCAGCTTCGAGGCGAGGGCGGGGCGCAAGGCGGGCCTTGCCGTGGTGCTGGTCGGCGATGATCCGGCAAGCCACATCTATGTGCGCAACAAGGGCAAGCAGACCGTGGAATGCGGG
>JAURNJ010000197.1 GCA_030830245.1 Novosphingobium sp.
GCTCTCGCTGACCATGCCGGGCGAAGAGTAAAATTCGCCAACGATTTCCATCCGCCCGGCGCGGTAGCCGGTTTCCTCCTCCAGCTCGCGCGCTGCGGCAGCGACCGGTTCCTCGCCTTCGGCCTCGTCATCATCGCCGATGAGACCTGCCGGAAGCTCGATGCAGCGCCGTCCGAGCGGAACGCGGTATTGTTCGACGAGGATGACGTGATCGACCTTGTCAACCGCGAGGATTACGGCGGCGCGAATGCCGCGCGAGCGGCTGACATATTCCCAGCGGCCCTTCTTGCGCGCGGTGATGTACTTGCCCTGCCAGACGATCTCGTCCGGCGCGTCTTCGTCCCGGTTCATACCTCGATCAACCGATCCGGCAGTTCGTTGGGATTGCCGCTGCCTGCCGGGAAGTGTTCCTCCAGCACTGTACCAACCCTTTCCACTGCCGCGATCATGCCATCGGCAACGCGGCCCTGCTTCACTTCGGCAAGCAGCGCGATCATGGCATCGCCCCAGACCTCTGGTGAAACCTTGCTGGCAATGCTTGCGTCGGCGAGGATTTCGGCGCGGTGTTCGCGCATCGACAGATAGATGAGTATCCCGGTGCGCCCGTGCGTGCGCCGCTCTGCCCCGATGCGAAAAGCGCTGACCGCGCGCTCGTGGACCCGCGTGGTGCGGATCGGTCCGGGGACCAGAAAGAACTTTAGCGGCTGCCACAGCTGGATCAGCAGCATTCCCGCAAACTTCAGCGCGGCGACCAGCGCCGCCACTTCGAAGATTGCGCGTGGCGTCCACTCGGTGACCCAGCCACCGGTCAGGCGCTCGTAAAGGCCGAGGTAGAAATCCGGTGCGATCGCCAGCGCGACCAGCGCGGCAAGGCTCGCGGCGGCAGCCCAGCAAAGTGCGACATCGCTGTAGCCGTCGGACCGTTCGGCGAGCACGGTTACGATCTCGCCCGAAGTGCGCGCCTCGATCTCGCTCACTGCGGCGATGACGCGGCGATGATCGTCGGGGGGGAGATAGGTTTTACGCGCCATGGCTTACCAGCTCCCGCTCGCGCCGCCGCCGCCGAAGCTGCCGCCGCCGCCGGAAAATCCCCCACCGAAGCCACCTCCGCTGCTGGACGAACTGCGCGCATTGGCGAGGCCATCGACTACGTTCCACAGGATCACCGAGCCGAGGCCGCCGGGTCCATGCCGCCGCCTATGACCGAGCACTGTGCGCAGGATCGGGATCACGAAGAACAGGAAGAAGAACACGGCCATGAACACCAGGCCCATCATGTCGCCGGGGTTGACCTCGCTCTGCGCAGCCTCCGCCTCCTGCGCGATCCGCGCCGCTTCCTCGGGCGGCAGGCCGAGCTGAGCGATTACCGCGTCTGCCCCGGCCTCGATGCCGCCGGGCATGTCTCCGGCCTTGAAACGCGGGACGATCTGCTGGTTGATGATCAGCGAGGACAGGCCATCGGTCAGCACGCCTTCAAGGCCATAGCCGACCTCGATGCGCACCTTGCGCTCGTTGGGCGCGACGACAAGCAGCGCGCCGTCATTGCGCTGCTTGTCGCCGATGCCCCATTCGCGCCCGAGCCGGTAACCGTAGTCGGCAATCTCATAGCCTTCGAGGCTGGGGATCGTGGCGACGACGAACTGGCGCCGGGTCGATTTTTCCAGCGCTTCGAGCTTCTGCGTAAGCCGCGTCTCCACATCGGCAGGCACGATGTCTGCCGCGTCGGTTACGCGCCCGGTCAGCGCCGGAAATTGCTGAGCGGCGGCAGGCAGCGTCCCGGTCAGGAACGCTGCTGCCGCAATCACGAAGGCGGCAATCGCCCGCATGCGCTTATTGCGCGGCGGCGGCAGGCGATGCAGCAGCGTTGTCGTTGGCGGGTGCTGCCGGAGCAGGGGCAGTAGCCGTATCGGGCGGGCCCATGTCTAGCTTGGGAGCGACCTCGGCACCGGGCGTGACGGCGGCATAGGGCACCATCGGCTTGGCGCCGCGGATCATCGCACCGATCATCTCGGGGAAGGTGCGCACGCGTGTGTTATAGTCGCGCACCGCCTCGTTGTAGTCGCGAATGGCGACGCGAATGCGGTTTTCCTGCCCTTCGAGCTGGCTTTGCAGCATCTGGTAATTGGTGATCGACTTGAGTTCGGGATAGCGTTCGAAATTGGCGAGCAGGCGGCCAAGGCCAGCGCCGAGCTGCTCCTGCGCCTGCTGGAACTGCTGCATCTTGGCTGGATCGTTGAGATCGTCACCCGAAATCTGGATGCTGGTCGCCTTGGCGCGTGCCTCGATCACATCGGTGAGGATCGCGCGCTCCTCTTCCGCCGCGCTCTTTGCCACTTCGGCGAGGTTGGGCACCAGATTGGCGCGTTCCTGGAAGGCTGCCTGGACATCGGCCCAGCGCGCCTTGGTGGCTTCCTCAGCCGTTGGTACCGAATTGATGCCGCAGGCGGACAGTGCCAGCGATGCAAGGGCGGCCACGCCCAGCTTGACCAGACGCGAAATGTTCGTCGCAAACATTGGATGTTCCCTCCCACCATGCACACAGCGAAGTAAGTGTAGCGACACGCCGGCAACGATCAAGCAGGGTCTGAAAAGACTTACAAGTCTGTCGCGCAATGGCATTTTCCCCGCCGAGGGATTGATGGAGGGAAGACAATGTTTTGAGAATTCAAGGATTTCATTGCCAAGGGCAACGTGCTCGATCTGGCCGTCGCGGTCATCATCGGCGCGGCTTTCGGCACGATTGTCTCGTCCCTGACGGGTGACGTCATCATGCCACTGATCGGAGCGGTGGTTGGCGATGTCGATTTCTCCAACCTCTACACGGTGCTCAGCGGCGACGTGAAGCCGGGAACATCGCTTGAGGCTGCGCGCGCATCGGGCGCCAATGTGCTCGCCTGGGGGCAGTTCGCAACCGTGGTCATCAATTTCCTGATCCTGGCTTTCGTGATCTTCCTGCTGGTGCGATATGCCAACAAGGTGATGCAAAAGGCCGAGGCAGCGCCGGCCGGACCGAGCGAGGTCGATCTGCTCACCGAGATCAGGGACGAGTTGAAGAAGCGGGGTTGATACCCCCGCTCACTTCACATTCATCGAAGCATCCCTATATGGGGCGGGCCGGTTTCGGCCGGCTATGGCGATAAATTGCGGTGTGCAATAGGCACAGCGGACCCGGGGGCAGTACCCGGCGGCTCCACCAGAAATCGCGGGAAACCGTGGTTCCTGACGGGGCCGAACCAGGATCGACGTGTGTTGAAAAGCACTGTTTTCGCCCGGGCTGAGTAACCCGTTAAAGGCTCAAAACACACAAGTGCCAACGATAACGAAGCACTCGCTCTCGCAGCGTAATTCTAGGGGCTAACGCCCTGAAGTTACGAAGCTAAAGCGCGGTTGGACCCACCGGGCAACAGAAGCGGATTCCGGGCGTCCGGAGGGAACGTAGCAACAGAATCCCTCCACCTTATGCCCTTATACCAAGGCTATGAGATGCTGACGCATCAAGCCTTGGAAATGCTCAAGCGCCGCACGGGCTTAACCAAAACCCGATGAGTCAAGCCCATCGCGCTTTGGCATTAGGCGAAAATCTGTGCGTCCCTGTCGGCCGCAGCCAATTCGGCCTCACGCTCATACTTCAGGCAGTCGAACATCTTTGCGCCAGCGAGGAACACCGCGCCGGTGCAGGCAAGGAACAGCAGCTTGCCGCCAAAGCCGGGAAACTGAGTCAGGTAGGCCGAGCCTCGCTCCACCGCGCCAAGGCCGAGCGCGTAGATTATGAGGTAGGCCTCGAACCGCGTTTTAATCGTGAACAGCCGTCCGATCTTCCGAAACATTCAAGCCCCGCTTTCTTAACCCATCCAAACGCAAGCACCGTGCCAATCGCGCGATTGCGCCCGCCCGGCTGGTTAACCCGCAGCCTAGTGTAAATGTCTCCGACATGACAACGGTTTGAGCATCGCGCGAAAAAGTGGGAACCGGTTTTTCGCAATAAGCGATGCGACCACAATAATGGAGAGCGGGCTGCATGGTTCAGATTTTGCGCAGCCCGCTTCAGAGACGGGCCGTGCCAAAACCGTGCGTTGCCAAGCCTGTCTGCAGGCCTTAGGCCGCGCCGACAGCTAGCACATGCGAGGGATAATGGCGGACAGGGTCGAGCGCTCCGGATTGAAGGTCGATGTGGATCTGGCGCGCTTCATTGATGGCGAGGTACTTGGACCGCTGGGCCGCGACGCAGCGCAATTCTGGAGCGGGTTTGCGGCCCTGCTGGCCGATTTCGCGCCGCGCAACCGCGCGCTGCTGGCGAGGCGCGACGACTTGCAGGCGCAGATCGATGCCTGGCACGTGGCTCGCGCGGGCAAGCCGCTCGACCAACAAGAATATCAGGCCTTTCTGACCGGGATTGGCTATCTGGTGCCCAATCCGGGCGAATTTCAGGTAACCACCGAAAACGTCGATTCCGAAATAGCGACGATGGCCGGGCCGCAGTTGGTCGTGCCGGTGCTCAATGCCCGCTTCCTGCTCAATGCAGCCAATGCGCGGTGGGGCAGCCTTTACGATGCATTCTATGGCACCGATGCGCTCGATGCGCCGCCAGCGAAGCCCGGCGGCTACGATCCGGAGCGCGGCGCGGCAGTGGTCGCCCGTGTGCGCCAGTTCCTGGACGAGACAGTGCCGGGCTGGCAGGCCGCACTGACCGGCGGCGAATGTCCGCATCCCTTTGCCACGCGGGATGGTGGCGTGATGTTCGTCAAGAACAAGCTGCATATCGAGCTGGTGATCGATCCCGCGCATCCGGTGGGCAAGGACGATCCGCTCGGCATCGCCGACGTCATCCTCGAATCGGCGCTCACCACCATCGTCGATCTGGAAGATTCGGTCGCGGCGGTGGATGCGCAGGACAAGCTCGCGGCTTATCGCAACTGGCTGGGCGTGATCCGTGGCGACCTCGCCGATACATTCGAAAAGGGCGGCAAGA
>JAURNJ010000198.1 GCA_030830245.1 Novosphingobium sp.
ATACCAAAGGTCATCTGCATCGACCCACGTGAGCCCATTCGCGCATTCCGATTGACTTGATCACTTCGGGCAACGCGGCGAGTTTGTTCCAGGCCTCGCAGATCGCATCGACGATGGCGTTGTAGTTTTCGAAGACGCGGTTGGAGAGCCAGTTCTCGCGCATGTACTGCCAGATGTTCTCGACCGGATTGAGTTCCGGCGATTTCGGGGGCAACAGGATCGGCGTTATGTTGGAGGGCATCGCGAGCTTGCCCGTCACGTGCCAGCCCGCGCGATCCATCACGAGAACGGCGTGCGCGCCCGGCGCGACGCGGCGCGAGATTTCATCGAGATGCGCCTGCATGGCGTCTGCGTTGACCCATGGCGAGGCCACCGCCGCGCCCTTGCCGAGCGCCGGGCAGATCGCGCCGAAGGCATAGGCGTTTTCATAACGCTGATCGGCGGGCTGACGCGGACGCGTTCCCTTGCGCGCCCATTGACGGACGACGCCGTTCTTCTGGCCGATGCGCGCTTCGTCCTGGAACCAAAGCTCGATGGGCGTTTCCTGCGGAACGTCTTCCAGATGCACATTCAGCGCGTTCGCGAAGTTTTTTTGAAAGCCTCGATGATCTCGGGCTTCTGCGCGGGATGACGCGGCCGTGCGCTGATGTGCGCAAAACCCAACTCCACGAGGAGAACGCCGACGTAGCGTTCGTGATACTCGACACCGAAGCGCTCCTTGATGACGCGCTGCAAATCAACCCGCCGCCAACGCACGACGCCGTCGCGGGCAAGGTCGGGACCGGCTTCCACGATGGCGGCGAACTCGGTCTTCTGCTCCGCAGACAATCGCGGCGGAGTCCCCCCGCCATGTCGATCCAGCAGACCATCCGGCCCGAGCGCATTGAAGCGCAACACCCAATCGCGCAGCGTCTATCGATCCATCCCGCCAATGCGCGCAGCGTCCGTGCGGTCCATGCCGTCAATGGCGGCGGCGAGCGAAAGAAGCCGGCGAGCCTGATTGTTGTCCCTGGAGCCTTTGGCGAGCTTGCGAAGCCCGGCGGCCGAATACTCGTCCCGAATTTTCAGCGGTGCGGGCATGGCGCGAATCTCCTTCGCGCCCTATGAATCACGCAATTCTCAAAAACGGAATCCCCGTGAGTCAGGACGGGGAACCTTTGGTATTAGCGACTGTTCTGCGCAATTCCTATACGGCTTGAACGCCATGCGATCCGATTGTACAAAGGCATAAGATGTCAATGTAAGTTGTTGCCCAGCGCTTGGCGACGTCGACGACTCTCATAGATCGCTGATTAACGAGGTTGCCCATGCAACAACCACCCGGACCACGCGGCTTACAAGTCTTCGCCGCCCTGGACGACTGGCGCAAAAACGGATTAGTTGCGCTGGAGCGCCTCGCACAGCAATACGGCGATATCCCGTGCGTGAGATTCCCGGGCCATCGCTTATACATGCTCAACCATCCCGATTACATACGGCGCGTTCTGATCGAAAATCGCGATAACTATCTGAGGTCCGAGGGGGGCCGGCGCGACCGCAGATTGTTCGGCGACTCCATGCAAGTGAGAAACGGCGAAGAGGCCCGGCGTCTTCGCCGTATTATCGGCCCGATTTTCCAGCACTCGCTCATGAAGCGCGATTTCTGCAATGTCGTCGTCGACCTGACACGCTCGATGGTGGACCGCTGGACGACGTTCCCGAGTGCGGCGCTAATGGACGAGCTCATGCAGGGCGCGTTGAAAGCCAGCGTTCAGATTCACTTCGGCACGCGGCCCGGAGCCGAAACCAATGAACTGGCGATGCTGTTTCGCGAGGCCGACGAATTTCGGAGCCAAGGCGCCTTTCCCGATTGGATTCCCACCGCGGTGAACCGCAAATACCGACACGCTGTCGACCGGCTCAATCGTGAGGTCTTTGCCCGGATCACAGAGCGACGCGCCCTGGGGACGATCGGATCCGATTTGCTGTCCGTTTTCGTCTCGCAGCCGGACTCCGGGCTGACCGATGTCGAGATTCGCGACTCGTTGGTGAGCACCACCGTCGCCGCAGCCGATGGCATCGGCATCGCACTCAATCAGACGATCCGTCAGATTGCGTCGACCCCACGCGTCAACGACGCGCTCCACGACGAGGCGGCAAAGGTGCTTGAAGGGCGTCCCGTGCGCTACGATGACCTCGCAAGCCTCCCCTATTCCGAGAAGGTGGTGAAGGAAGCGCTGCGGCTGGTGCCTCCTTCCGGGGCCATGGTGCGTCTCGCGGCCGGCGAAGACGAGATCGCCGGGTGGCGGATTCGACCCGGCTCGCGCTTGCTCATCTCGTCCTGGGTGATGCATCGCGACGCACGATGGTTCGACGAACCATACAGCTTCAAGCCGGAGCGCTGGACCGAAGAATTCGAATGCAGCCTTCCCGCTTGCGCCTACCTGCCATTCGGGCGCGGCCCGCGAACCTGCCTTGGCGCAACGATGGCGACCCTGATCCTGCGCCTCATGTTGGTGACGATTGCGCAATCGCACCGACCGCGAGCCACAGAGCCCAACCAGCCGGTCAACATCCGACCCTTCAGCCGGAACGATGATTACCTTCCGGTCGTGCTTGAGGCCAGATGATGTGCCGCGTCTCCGGTTGTCTCACGTCCCCGTCGGTGCAGCGCTCGACTGACTTGAAGCTGTAAGGCCGACGAGATGTCAGCGGCTCTTGGCCTCCGCCTCTGCGTGTTCGGCGGACAACGCGTCCCTCGTTTTCGATCGTTCACGTAACAGCGCCTTGGCCTCGGGCGACATCGCTTGAAGGCGCGCCAGCGCCTGAGCGATTTGCAGCGCTTGTCCCGGCCGCTCCTCAAGCGCGACGATCGCCTCCGCGAGCCGCTCGACAGTCGGTCCCGCAAACAGCGTCCGCATCGGCAGCTTGACCTTGAAGGCTTGCCGCAATATCGACAGCACCGCCGCCGCCTGCAAGGACTGGCCGCCAATCTCGAAGAAGTTGTCTGTCACGCCGATCTGCGAAATACCCAGAGCATCCTGCCATACCTTGGCGATGGTCTGTTCGATCGGGTTGCGTGGCGCCAGGCGCATGCCATCGGACACCTCGGCGTCGCCGGGCGCTGGCAGGGCTCGGCGATCGATCTTTCCGTTGGGCGTGAGCGGCAGTGTTTCCAGAACCACATAGGAAGAGGGCGCCATGTAACTTGGCAGCAACGCACTCACCGCCTCCTGCATCTGCTGACCGAAGTTCGCACCCGGCGCGCCGCTCGGCACCACATAAGCAACCAGTCTCGCATGGCCGGCACGATCCGACATCACCACGACGGAGTTGGCGACGGCCGGCGACGTGCGAAGCGCAGCCTCGATCACGCCGAGCTCGACACGGAAGCCACGGATCTTGACCTGCTGATCGAGACGGCCGAGGAACTCCAAACCGGCTGCGGTTGCGCGCACTTCGTCCCCGGTGCGGTAGGCGCGCGCGCCCGGCTCGCCGAAGGCGTCCGGCACGAATCGCTCGGCCGTAAGCCCGGGCTCGCCCCGATATCCGCGCGCCAATCCATGTCCGGCAATGAGCAATTCGCCCGGCACGTAAGACGGCGCTAAATCCAGCCCGGCGTCCACGATGTAAACCGACGTCGCCGCGATCGGGCCGCCAAGTACGCGAGCGTCGGCGGATGACTTCACCGCGCCAGCCAGCGACCAGATTGTCGTCTCAGTGGGACCATACAGGTTCCAAAGCGCATGACCGCGCGCCCGCAGCTCAGCAGCCAGATCGTCCGGCAATGCTTCGCCTCCCGACCACACCGAAAGATCAGGCGCACCGGGCCAGCCCGCGGAAACGAGCATTCGCCAGGTCGCCGGCGTCGCCTGCATCACCGTAACACGCTCGCATTTGATGAGATCGGCGAGTTCTACCGCATCCAGGGTCTGATCCGCGTTGGCAATAACGAGGCGCGCACCGACGGTTAACGGCAGCAACAATTCAAGAGCCGCGATGTCGAAGGACAATGTCGTGACCGCCAGTAGCGTGTCGTTCCGGCTCAAGCCGGGCGTCGCAGCAAAGCTGTCCATGATATTAGCCAAGGCGCCATGCGTGACCTGCACGCCTTTTGGGCGGCCCGTCGAGCCCGACGTGAAGATCACATAGGCCAGATTGTCAGGCTGTATGATCGCGCCCGTTGTGGCGACCTCGCCGGTCTTATCAGCGAGGTCGTCGATCAACAGCAGCGGTTCGGCCGTTCTGGCGGCGAACATTCTGTCCCCGAGCTCACGGCGGGTCACCAACGTGCGCGGCGCGCTGTCGGCGAGCATAAGTTCGATCCGGGCGCTAGGAAAACGTGGATCCAGCGGAACATACGCGGCCCCCGAGCCAAGAATGCCCAGCATCGCAACCACCATCTCGGCAGATCGATCGAGGCAGACGCCGACCAAATCCTCTGGACCGATCCCGCGCTGGACAAGAGCCGCCGTTAACCGTCCCGCTTGCGCGATGAGCTGGCGATAAGTCAGCACATCATCGCCGCAAACGATGGCCGCGCGGTCCGGGTCCCGCGCAGCTACGCCGGCTATCCGTTCATGCAGAGGCGCCCAGGCGTCGCCCTCGACAGGCGCACGCGACGCCAGGACCGAAGCCATCAACTCGCCGCCTGGGAAACTGTCGCGCGCCTCGATCGGGCGCAGCGGATTCTCGATCGTCGCCAACATCGTCCTGCGGCCATGCTCGAGAACACGCGCCACGCCCTCGCGCGAAAACCGCTTTGCGTCATAGACGAGCCGAAACTGCAGCCCCTCACCTGGCATCACGAAGCAGGTCAGCGGATAATGCGTGC
>JAURNJ010000199.1 GCA_030830245.1 Novosphingobium sp.
GAACTGGGCCTGTTCGGCCTCGGCTTGTCTGAAGACCAGGGCGGGCTAGGCCTTGGCCTGCCGGAAGAGGCGCTGGTCGCCCGCGCGCTCGGCCGCCATCTCGTTTCGCCCTCCGTGCTGGCGCAGCTGTGTGCGCCGCATCTCGCGACCGAAGAGTCCGTGCGTGACGCATTGATCGCTGGCGAGGCGCGTGCGGCATTCGGCATAGCCGAAGGTTACGTGCTCGATGGCGCCGATGCGCAGTGGGTGGTGGTGTTCGGTCCGGGTGGCGCTTTGCTGCGGGCGCGGGGCGACCTGACGCTTGCCAGCACCGATGGCGGCCTCGACCATACCTTGCTGTTCGAGCGCATCGAAGGGGGCGCAGGAAATGCGCAGCCTGCGCTGCGGATCGAGGTGCTGGTCGCCGCCTATCTTGTCGGCATTGCCCAAGCCACGACGGACATGGCAGTCGAATATGCCAAGACTCGCGAGCAGTTTGGACAGCCCATCGGCGCGTTCCAGGCAATCAAGCACTCGTGCGCCGACATGGTGACGCGGGCTTCGGCTGCCGATACGCAGACATTGTTCGCCGCGACGGTGTTCGGTGCGGGCATGGACGACGCGGTGGAAGCTGCTGCCGCTCGTATGCTTGCCAAGCGGGCCGCTCTGGATAACGCCAAGGCCAATATTCAGACCCACGGCGGCATGGGCTTTACCGCCGAGTGCGACGCGCACTTGTTCCTGAAGCGCGCAATGGTGATGGACATGCTGGGCAGCGATGCGAGGGCGAGAAGGGCTGCGCTGACGGCCTAGTTCCGCGCCGAAACCAGTCCGCGTCCGATGACATGCGCCTGGATTTCCGCCGCGCCCTCGAAGATGTTGAGGATGCGCGCGTCGCACAGCACTCGGCTGGCCTGGTATTCCAGTGCATAGCCATTGCCGCCGTGGATCTGCACGTTGTTGTCGGCGTTCGACCACGCCACCCGTGCGCCGATCAGCTTGGCCATGCCAGCCTCGATGTCGCAGCGCTTGCCGCTGTCCTTGGTCCGCGCGGCGGAATAGGTCAGCTCTCGCGCCATGACGAGCTCGCAAACCATCATCGCCAGCTTGTCGGCAACGCGCGGGAAACGGATCAGCGGTTCGCCGAATTGCTTACGATCGAGCGCATAGCGCAGGGCAAGATCATAGGCGTTCCAGCCAACGCCCACGGCGCGGGCGGCGGTCTGGATGCGGGCGCCTTCGAATGTCTGCATGAGCTGGACGAAGCCCTTGCCTTCCGCTCCGCCCAGCAGACCGTCTTCTGCCACTGCGAAGCCGTCGAACGACAGGGCATATTCCTTCATGCCGCGATAGCCGAGCACCTCGATCTCGCTGCCGTCGAGGCCCTGATCGGGGAAGGGATTGTCCTCGCTCCCGCGCGTCTTGCTGGCGAGCAGCATGGAAAGGCCGCGATGGCCGGGTGTATCCGGATCGGTGCGGCACAGCGCGGTCATCAGGTCGGTGCGCGCGGCATGGGTGATCCAGTTCTTTGCGCCCTGGATGACGAACGAGCCGTCACCTTGCCTGATCGCGCGGGTGCGAACGGACGCAAGGTCGGAGCCAGTGTCGGGTTCGGTGAACACGGCGGTGGGCAGCACCGAACCATCGGCGAGTGCGGGCAACCACTTGCGCTTCTGTTCCTCTGTGCCGTTCTCGCCGATCAGTTCGCCGGCGATTTCCGAGCGTGTGCCCAGCGATCCGGCGCAGATCCAGCCGCGCGACAGCTCTTCGGAGACGAGCACCATGGCAAGCTTGCCCATGCCAAGTCCACCGTACTCTTCCTTGATGCAGACGCCGAACACGCCGAGTTCGGCCATTTCGGCAACCACATCATCGGGGATCAGGTCGTCTGCCAAGTGCCATGCGTGGGCATTTGGCGCGATCCGGTCTGCCGCGAAGCCGCGGAACTGGTCGCGGATCAGGTCGAGCGTTTCGTCGTCGAGCGATTCGTCGGGCACCTGGCCTTGCGCCAGCAGTTCGGCCAGCGCCGCGCGGGTTTCGGCGGTGTTACCTTCTGACAGGAACTGCGCTGCGGCGGGATTGGCGGCGAGGGTTGAGGCGGCATCTGTCAGGCCGAGCTCGCCGGGGCGCACCATTTCGTTCTGGCTCATCGGCACGCCGCCAAGAAGCTGCGCGAGATATTCGCCGAAGCCGATCCGCAAGACCAGTTCCTCGATTGCGCCATGGCGGCCAGCCGCCTTTCCTCGCGCTGCCCACTCCGCGGTCGCGGCAAGTGCTTCCGCCGTGGTCGCGATCCAGGCAAATCCGTGGACGAGACGCTGTTCCTTGTCGGCCAGCGAGGCGTCGATCTTGCCTTCGGGCGCAATTGCCTGTGCCGTGCGGGCCTGCGCGGCGCTGGCAAAGGCGCGGGCTGCTTCAGCTGCGCCAGAGGCAAGAGTTGTCCAGTCGGTCATAAGCTCGCTTTCAAATGTTTTTTCAGGCCACCAGGCCCTGATCATGGAGAGCGCTGATCTCGCCGCTCGGCAGGCCGAGCAGTTCCGCCAGCACCTCGTCGGTGTGCTGGCCGATGCTCGGGCTTGGCGCGGCGGGAAGCCGTTCGTCGGCGGGCAGGCGTGCAAAGGCGCCGGGGGTGGGATAGGTCATGCCGCCCGCGTGGGTGATATCCGAAAAGATCGGGTTCTCGCCGAACAGTCGCGGCTCGGTGGCAAGCGCTTCGTGCAGGGAGCGATAGACCGACCAGGTGCAGCCTGCCTCGTCGAACATCGGCCCCAGCTTTTCGAGCGGGAACATGGCGATGGCCCTCTCGAATACGGGATCGACCTTGGCGCGGTGGGTGAAGCGCGCGCCTTCATCCTTGGCGAGATTCAGGCTCAGTTCGCTTTCGAGCGCCGCCATCTCGCCTTCGATGCCGAGCGCGGTGACGAGGCCGTTCCACTGCTTCGGCGTGATCGCCACCAGCATCACTCGCACCCCGTCAGCGCTGACGAAATCGCGCCCGAAGGCTCCGAACAGGTTGTTGCCGCTGCGGGGCCGGTCCGCGCCTGTGCTCAGAACCTCGGCCACATTGCCAAGGTTACCCATGGTCGCTGCGGCCAGGTCTGACAGCGAAAGCCGCACTTCGCGGCCCTTGCCGGACTTGGCCCGCTCGCGCTCGGCCGCGAGCAGCGCGAATGCGCCATAGCCGCCCGCCAGCAGGTCCCACGCGGGCAGGACATGGTTGACCGGGCGTTCGTCTTCCGCAGGGCCAGTCATGTAGGGAACCCCGACCGAGGCGTTGATCGTGTAGTCCACTGCCGGGCTGCCATCGGCCCAGCCCATGACGCGCAAAGCAATCAGGTCGGCGCGCAGGGCTGACAGCGCCTCGTAGGAGAGGAAGCCGTTGACCGGGAAATTGGTGACGAACAGGCCGTCGCCCGAAGTGGCGATCCGCTGCGCCAGTTCGCGCCCTTCAGGCTTGTCGAGATTGAGCGCGATCGAGCGTTTGCCCTTGTTCAATCCCTCCCAGTAGAGGCTCTGGCCTTTCTGGCCCAGCGGCCAGCGCTTGCTATCCGGCCCGCCGCCGATGGCATCGAAGCGGATGACCTGCGCCCCCATCTGCGCGAGGTAAAGCCCGCACGAAGGCCCGGCGATGAACGCCGCACCCTCGACCACGGTCATCCCGCTGAGGAGGTTGTACACTCAGTCCGCCTCATAGGCCGAGAGGCCCAGCAGCGCGCGGCGGCGCAGCCACAGCGAAGGGCGATAACGGTCCGATCCGGTGATTGCCTGAAGAGTCTGCATGATCGTGTGCAGCTTTCCTACGCCAAGCCAGTCCGCGATCTCTATCGGGCCTTTCGGGTAATTCTGTGCCAGCTTCATCGCGAGGTCGATGTCCTCGGGCTTGCCGACGCCGATCTGCGCCAGTTCGCAGCCGAGATTGGCGATCATGCCAAGCACGCGCTGGAGCACGAAGCCCGCAGAATCCTTGATCTGCTCGACCTTGAAGCCCTTGGAGCGGAGCCAGTCGGCCACTTGCGCGGCATTGGCGCCGCCGCCCGGTGCCGACATGACGGTGAGGTGCATGTTGGTGCGCGCGGTGCAATCGATGGCGACCGTCGATTTCGGATCGAGGCCGAGGCGGGCGCAGGCAGTGGAGCAATCCTCGCCAACGGGCGCGATCAGCGTCACGTCATTGCCCTCAACCCAGCCAATGTCGGCGGCGAGCGCATCGAGATCCTTGCTGGCCTCGCCAATGCGCGGGCTGAAGCTTGGCGGATTGGCCGATGCGGCGGGCGTCTCGGTAATCGCGCCCGCGCCATCGGCATAGCTGTAGAAACCCTTGCCGGTCTTGCGGCCAAGATCGCCCGAATTGAACATCAGCGCGTGCAGCGTCGTCGACTTGAGGCGCGGATCGTGCTGGTAGCCTTCATAGATGAAAGTCGAGGCGGGATAATTGATGTCGATACCGGTGAGGTCCAGCAACTCGAACGGGCCCATGCGGAAGTTCATCGCGTCGCGCATGATCCGGTCCACCGTCGCCGGATCGGTCACGCCTTCCTGCACCACCTGCAACGCTTCGAGCGTATAGGCGCGGCCCTGCAAGTTGACGAGGAAGCCGGGGCCGTCCTTCACGACGACTGGGTCCTTGCCGATCTGGTGCGAGAGCGCGACGGCGCGATCCGCCACCTGCTGGCTTGTGCCGGGGGCGACGACGACCTCGACCAGCCGCATCAGTGGCACGGGATTGAAGAAGTGCAGCCCGCAGATGCGATCCTTGGTCTTGCATCCCGCCGCGATCTCGGCGACCGAGAGAGACGAAGTGTTGCTGGCGATGATCGCATCGGGCGCGAGCACGCCTTCAAGCTCGGCAAACAGCTTCTGCTTGGGTTCGAGCCGTTCGATGATCGCCTCGATCACTGCTTCGCACTTCGCGAAATCGGCAACGCCGGTTGCTAGGGTGAGCCGTGCCTTGGCGCTTTCGGTCGCACCCGCTTCCAGTTTGCCCTTGCTTTCCAGCTTCTCGATGAAGCCGAACATCTGCGCCGCGCTCTTTTCCAGTGCCTCGCGGTTCAGGTCGTAAAGCACGACGTTGAGGCCCGATTGCAGGCCGATCTGGGCGATACCCTGGCCCATCGGCCCCGCGCCGACGACGCCAAGCGTCTTCACGTCACTCATCGAATCAATCCCTGTTCCGTTCAGACCTTGAGGCCTGCGTCGCGCAGCAGCGCCTTGGCAATGATGGTTTGCTGGATCTGGCTGGTGCCTTCGTAGATCCGCATGAGGCGAACGTCGCGATAGAAGCGCTCCACCTTGTATTCGGCCATGTAGCCCGCGCCGCCGTGGATCTGCACGGCGCGGTCAGCCACCCGGCCAAGAGCCTCGGAAGCGAAATACTTGGTCGAGGCGACATCGGCGGAGACGTTCTCGCCTGCGTCATAGCGGCGCGCGACGTCCTGCGTCATCAGCCAGGTCGCGTAGGCATCGGTGCGGCTGTCGGCCAGCATCCCCTGCACGAGCTGGAACGCGCCGATCGGCTGGCCGAATTGCTTGCGATCCACCGCATACTGGACGCTTTCCTTCACCAGACGGTCGCACATTCCCGCTGAGAGTGCGGCAAGGTGGATGCGGCCCCGGTCAAGCACCTTCATCGCGGTCTTGAAGCCCCGCTCGGGCACACCGCCGATGATGTTGGTCGCAGGAACGATCACGTCGTCGAAGATGACGTCGCAGGTCATCGTGCCCTTCTGGCCCATCTTCTTGTCGAGCTTGCCGAAGCTGATTCCCGGCGTATCGGCGGGAACGATGAAGGCAGTGACACCGGCGCTGCCCTTCACGTCGGGCTGGGTGCGCGCCATTAGCGTGAACATGCCCGCGCGCGGCGCATTGGTGATGTATCGCTTGGTGCCGTTGACGCGGTAGTTGTCGCCTTCGCGGATCGCGAGAGTCTTGACCGAGCCGGCGTCCGAACCGGCATCAGGTTCGGTCAGCGCGAAGCTGGCGATCATCCCTTCGGCGAGCTTGGGAAGCCACTCTCGCTTCTGCTCCTCGGTGCCGTCCATGACAATGCCTTGGCTGCCGATGCCGACGGTGGTGCCGAACACCGAACGATAGGCAAAGCTGGCGCGGCCCATCTCGTAGATGACCTGGATTTCCTCGGACGAAGTGAGGCCAAGGCCGCCGTATTCCTCGGGCACGGTCAGGCCAAACAGGCCGAGATCCCTCATCTCCTCGATGATTTCGGCAGGAACCGCGTCCTCCTCTTCAACCCGGTCCTCGTTGGGAATGAGGCGTTCGTCGACAAAGCGGCGCACGGTCTCGCGCAGCAGGGAAAAGGTTTCCTGATCCAAAGGTGATCTCCGATAGGCGGCCTTCGCGCGATGGCGATGTAAGGGCCGGAATGGGGGCCGCTATTGCGAGAATCGCATCGATATGCAAGGCCCGCCGTCCTTCGGGGCATGCTCGGATAGGGGAACGAAATGGCGACGTTGGACGGGATCAGGGTTCTCGATTTCGGACGCTACGTGTCCGGGCCCTATTGTGCGACGCTGCTCGCCGATTTCGGTGCCGACGTGATCCGCATCGAGCGGCCCGGCGGCGGCGAGGATCGCTTCATCGGTCCGGTGGCAGAAAGTGGCGATGGTGCGGGGTTCCTGCAACTGGCGCGAAACAAGCGCTGCATGACCTTCAACCCGCGCGCCGAGGGGGCTGGCGAGGTGCTGCGCCGTCTTGTCGCCAGCGCCGATGTGGTGGTTGCCAACGTGCCGGCAAACGCCTTGAAACGCATGGGGCTGGACTATGCATCGCTTGCCGCGATCAAGCCCGGCATAGTCCTCGCTAATATCTCCTCGTTCGGCACGCGCGGCCCTTGGGCGAGCCGCCCTGGCTTCGATTCCGTCGGCCAGGCGATGAGCGGTTCGCAATATCTCACCGGCACGGGGGAAGTGCCGTTTCGCTCGCCGATGACATGGGTCGATCATTCGACCGGGTTGTTCGCGGCCTATGGCGTGATGCTGGCGCTGTTCGAGCGCGAGAAGACGGGCAAGGGGCAGGAAGTGGACTGCAACCTGCTCGGCACCGCGCTGGCCTTTGCCTCGACCGCCATGATCGAGGAGGCGATGACCGGGATCGGTCGCAAGGCCATCGGCAACCGTTCGTTCCTCAACGGTCCGACCGATTCGTTTCGCACCAAGGACGGTTGGATCGTGACCCAGATCGTCGGCAATCCGATCTTCGCGCGCTGGGCCGAACTGATGGGCAAGCCCGAATGGGCAAGCGATCCGCGCTTCGGCAGCGACGAGGCGCGCGCGGAGCAGGGCGAGTTTCTGTCCTCTGTCATGCAGGAATGGTGCAACACGCGCACCTCGCAGCAGGCGCTGGAGGAACTGGCCGCTGCGCATCTTCCGGCAGGCCCCGTCCTATCGCCAAAGGAAGTGCGCAATCACGAGCAGGTCGAAGGGCTCGGGCTGGTGCAGCCGACCTTTGTTCCGGCAATCGGCAAGCTCGCGCCGCTGACGCGCGCACCGGTCGAGCTTGGGGGGAAGCCTGCCGAGATCCGCACGCCGCCCGCCGCGATCGGCGCGCATAATGCCGAAATCCTGGGCGAATTGGGCTACAGCGCCGACGAGATTGCCGGGCTGGAAGCGGCCGGGGTCGTCTGAACTTTCAGTGTTTTCCCGGTGGCGGCAGATCGTCATCGCGCAGGAACATGCCGACCCGCAGCGGCACGCTGGGATCGACGCGATACTTCGTGAAATCGGTCACCCCGGTCTCGGCCAGCAACGTATCGTCGATGAAGAAGTTGCCGGTGCATGTCCGTGACGGGCGGGTGAGGATTTCATAGGCAGCATCGGCCATGATCTCGGGCGTGCGGCAGTGCTTCAGCTGGTCCGCATCGGCAGCGGCGAACTCGATCGCGGCGGTGGCGATGCCGTAACGGGGCCACAGCGAGTTGAAAGCGATGCCTTCGGCGCGAAACTCCTCAGCCATGCCCAGCACGGTCATCGACATGGCATATTTGCTCATCGTGTAGGCGACGTGCGGCGCGAACCATGCGGGATCGAGGTTGATCGGCGGTGACATGGTCAGGACATGGGGATTATCGGCCTTGCGCAGATAAGGCACCGCCGCCTTCGAGACGAAGAAGGTTCCGCGCGCATTGATGTCGTGCATCAAGTCGTAGCGTTTGGCTTCGGTCGCTTCGGTGAGCGTTTTGCTGATGGCCGACGCATTGTTGATGAGAATGTCGATTCCGTCAAAGCGCTCGGCTGCCTGCGCCATGGCCGCTTCGACCGCTGTTTCGTCGCGAATGTCGAGCACCAGCGGCAGCGCCTTGCCGCCCGCAGCCTCGATCTCCTCGGCGGCGGAATAGATCGTGCCGGGCAGATGGGCGTGGGGCTCGGCGGTCTTGGCTGCAACGATAAGGTTTGCGCCGTCGCGCGATGCGCGCAAGGCAATCGCCAGGCCGATGCCGCGACTGCCGCCGCTGATGAAGATGGTCTTGCCCGCAAGGCTCATGGGATGCTCCTTTAGACCTTGATCGCCTCAGGTTGAATCAGCCTGAGGCGTGAATCATGGTCTCGACATGTGCTTCTTGTTGCATTGCAGCATGCGGCCATATTTGCAATAATAAAGGACACTCAATAAGGAGAGTCCATGCCGATTCTGCCTATCGCAAGCCGAACGTACCGGAAAAAGGACGGTCTATGACTGCTCCGGCAATGCGTGTGCCGAGCCAGTCGGTAGTGGATCGCGCTGCCGAGGCACTGCGCGTCCTCTCGCTCGATTCGCCGGAAGGCACGTTTCTCGGCTCCGAAGAAGAGATGATCGCACGGCTCGATGTCAGCCGCGCGACCCTGCGACAGGCCGCCGCGCGCGTTGCCCAGGAAAATTTCGTCGCAGTGCGGCGCGGCGTTGGCGGCGGCTATTTCGCCTCGCGGCCGAGCACCATGGACGTCACCCGCATGGCGGCGCTCTACCTGCGCGCGCACGATGCAGACTTCACCGAAATCACGCATGGCATCGGCCCGCTCAAGGCCGAACTGGCGGTGCTGGCGGCGCGCAATCGCGACCCTGAACTGCTCGCCCGGCTTGAGCAGTTCGCGCTCGAGGACGAAAGCGCGCCGCTCGAAATGGTGCATGGCTATCGCGCTTTCCTCAAAAGCGAGCGGGAGTTCCTCCAGCTGATCGGGGAGATGGCGGGCAATTCCGTCATCAACCTGCTGATGGCGATCCTCTATGATTTCGCGGCCCTTGCCTCGCGCAGCGAAGACGTCCTGATCGACCGTCCCGAGCGCGTCCAGGCCTATCGCCGGATGCGGGCGCGGCTCGCCCGCGCAATTATCGACGGCGACCTTGAACTGGCCCAGCTCACCAGCCGCCGCTGTTCCGAACTGGTCGATGAGTGGTTCGAGCAGGACTTCAAGGGCCGGACTTTCGACGGCGAGACGATGGACTAGCGCGCTCGTCCAAACTATGGCCTGCGCAGGGCCGACACCCCCGTAAAAGCAAGCAAAGCGATCCGAAACAATGCCCCAGACAACCCAGACTTCGTGGCTCGCAGAGCAGATCGACCTATATTCCAGCATTGATCCCACAGCACCGGAGCTTGAGGTCAATGAGCGCTGGTTCACCTGGGGCGAGATCATGGCTGCGAGCGAGCGGCTGGTGTCGCTGCTAGAGCAGAACGGCATCGGCCCAGACATGCGCGTGGGCATGATGCTGCGCAATTCCGCACCGATGGTGCCCGCGCTGATTGCGATGTTCCGCACCGGGCGCTGCGTTGCCAGCATCAATGCCTCCGCACCCGACGAGAAGCTGGTCGAGGACCTGCTCAAGTCCAAGGTTCCCGTGGTAGTCGCGCTGGAAGATGAATGGCAGCGCGCCGGGTTGATCGATGCTGCCAGGCAGATCGGCGCTATCGGCATTGTCCTTCCCGTCGAACTTACCGAGGCGCCGCGCCTGATCGATAGCCTGCCCGGCGACTCTTCGAAGTGGGAAAATGCCCATGCGCCTGGCGTCGCTATCGAGATGCTGTCGAGCGGCACCACCGGCACGCCAAAGCGCATTCCGCTGCCGCGCGACCGCTTCGAAAAAGCCCTGCAGGGCGCTGCCGCCTTCGAGGCGGGCCGCGATCCTGAACAGAAGCCCAAGCTGCGCAGCGGCGTGCAGATCATCACCAATCCGCTCGCGCATATCTCGGGCATCACCCATGTGATGAACAACTTCCTCGGCGGACGGAAGATCTGCGTGATCGAGAAGTTCACGGTCGATGGCTTCGCCTCCGCGCTGGTCCGCCACCGGCCAAAGGTTGCAGGCGCGCCCCCGGCGGCGCTCAGGATGCTGCTCGACGCCGACCTGCCCGACGACACCTACTCGAGCTTGCTTGCTTATCGCACCGGCACGGCGCCGCTCGATCCCGATCTCGCCGATGCTTTCTTCGACCGCTACGGCGTGCCCGTTCTCCAGGCTTACGGGGCGACAGAATTCGCTGGCGGCGTCGCCGGATGGACGCTGCAGGATTTCAACGCCCACTGGAAGACGAAGCGCGGCGCGGTCGGCCGGGTCAACAAGGGCGTCGATGCGCGGATCGTCGATCCCGAGACGGGCAAGGTTCTCAAGCCTGGCGAACAGGGCCTGCTCGAACTGCGCGGCGGCAACTCGGGCTCCAAGGATTGGACCCGCACGACCGATCTTGCCGAACTGGACGAGGACAACTTCCTCTACATTCGCGGGCGTTATGATGGCGCGATCATTCGCGGCGGCTTCAAGATCCAGCCCACCGATGTGATCGAGGCAATGGAAGCGCACCCCGCGATCCGCGAGGCGGCCGTGGTCGGCCTGCCCGACAAGCGCCTTGGCGAGGTTCCCGTAGCGGGATACCTACTCAAGACGGGAGCGACAGCGCCTGCCGAAGACGAGCTGCGCGCCTTCCTCAAGGAGCGGCTGATGCCTTATCAGGTGCCGGTCGAGATGCGCTGCATGGACGATTTCCCGCGCACGCCGTCGCTGAAAGTATCGCAGCCAGAGCTGCGCAAACTGTTCGAAACTCAAGGATAAACCATGCGTAGAGCCGCAATCGTCACCCCGATCCGTACCGGCGTCGGAAAATTTCTCGGCAAGCTTTCGGGCATTCCCGCAGGCGAGCTGGGTGCCATCGTCATCCGCGCCTTGATGGAGCGCAGCGGGATCGACCCGGAGCGGATCGACGATGTCGTCTTCTCGCAGGGCTATGGTAACGGCGAGGCCCCTGCCATCGGGCGCTGGTCCGCGCTGGCGGCTGGCCTTCCGGTGAGCGTTCCCGGTTACCAGCTGGACCGGCGCTGCGGCTCGGGCCTGCAAGCCGCTATCGACGCGGCGATGATGGTGCAGACCGGCGCGGCGGACGTGGTCATCGCGGGCGGCTGCGAATCGATGAGTCAGGTCGAGCACTACACGATCAAGGGCCGGACCGGGGTGAAGGCCGGCTCGATCGAACTGCATGACCGGCTCGCCCGTGGCCGCCTTATGTCGCAACCGATCGAACGCTTCGGAGTGATCACAGGCATGATCGAGACTGCCGACAATGTTGCGCGCGATTACGGGATCACCCGCGAGGAGTGCGACATCTATGCGGCGCGCAGTCAGCAGCGTGCAGCCAAGGCCTGGGCAGATGGAAAGTTCGACCAGGAAATGGTTCCGATTTCTATCCCGCAGCGCAAGGGCGATCCGGTCATCTTCGCCGAAGACGAGGGCGTGCGCGGCGATTCGACACCCGAGTCGCTCGGCCAGTTGAAAGCGATGGAAAAGGACGGCGTGGTCACAGCGGGCAACGCCAGCCAGCAGAGCGATGCGGCGGCGGCCTGCCTGGTTGTTGCTGAGGACAAGCTGGAGGAACTCGGCTTGACGCCGATGGCATGGTTCCATTCCTGGGCGGCAGCGGGCTGTGAGCCTTCGCGCATGGGCATCGGCCCCGTCCCCGCGGTGGAGCGGCTGTTCGCGCGCACCGGCATGGGCTGGAACGATATCGACCTGATCGAGCTCAACGAGGCTTTTGCACCGCAGGTGCTCGGCGTGCTCAAGGGTTGGGGCTGGAGCGAGGACGATTCGCGCCACGAAATCCTCAATCCCAACGGATCGGGCATCTCGCTGGGCCATCCCATCGGCGCCACCGGCGGGCGCATCCTCGCCACCATGCTCTACGAGCTGGAACGGCGACAGGGCCGCTATGCGCTGGAAACGATGTGCATCGGTGGCGGGCAGGGCATCGCCGCTATCTTTGAACGGGCGGCCTGAAGCGCGGGACTAGCCAGCTTTCGCTCGATTGCCGAGCAGGTTTTCGGGCGGGCTGGCATTTTCCTCGATCAGGAATAGCTGGCTCTTGCTGCGGTCGATGAAGTTTTCTTCGTCGGCAGCCATCATCTGCGTGACTTCAGGCGGAAACAGCTTGCCGCGCAGTTCGGCATAGTCACCCTCGACGTCGAACCAGAACTCGGTGATGCAGTCGATCTGCTCCTCTCCCGCGAACTGCTGGACGATGAAGTTACGCTTGTAACCGACGAGGTGGGGCGTGTGCCCTTCCGCTAGCGGGATGTGCCGCTTCTCATAGTATTCGCGGAATTGCTCGCGGGTCATCCCGTCCTTTCGGTGGATGAGCATGGTCAGCTTGATCATCGGTTTGTCGCGCCAAAAACGGAAACGGCCAGCCTGCCGGTGAGCAGACTGGCCGCGCCTTTTTTATTGTAACCGTTCAGTTCGGACGGCTGCGATAGAGGCGGCCCGGACGCGCGCCGGTATCCGCATCGAAGCGGCGCGTGACCACGCCATTGACCATCGTGGCAAGATAGCCGGTTGAGGACTGGTGCATGCGCGGCGCACCGCTCGGCAGGTCGAAATGCATTTCCGGCCGCCCCAAGCTGAGCTTGTCATAGTCGATCACGTTGATGTCCGCACGCTTGCCAACCTTGAGCAGGCCGCGGTCGTTCATGCCATAAAGCTTCGCGCCATCGTGCGTCATCTTGCGCACCAGGTATTCAAGCGGCAGCTTGGGCCCACGCTTGCGGTCGCGGGTCCAGAACGCGAGCTGGAACGTCGTCTGCGAGGCATCGCAGATCAGCCGAACGTGCGCGCCGCCATCGCCAAGACCACTGATGACGTTCGGGTTCGACATCATCTCGTAGGTCTCGTCGAGGTTGCCTGCGTTGTAGTTGAGGAAGAACGAGATCGCCGCGTTGGTGCCTTCACCAGCGGTGATGTGATCGTAGAGATATTCGAGCGGGCTAACCCCGGCAGCGGCGGCAAGCGCTTCGATGCGCTGCTCCGGAAGCGGTTCGTAATCGACGCTGTCGCCGATCAGGACATATCTGCCGGCGGTCATCGGCATGCGCGACACCATGCGCACGATCATCGGGTCGCTGCCTGCCGGGGGAGCGTCTTCCTGCGAAAGGATGGCCGCGCGGCGTGCGGGATCGCGCATGGCTGCCGCGCGCTGGGCAGCCGGAAGATCCGCGATCTCCAGATAGGCGGGCTTGAACTTGAAGGGATGGTGCGAATCGAGCATCATGATCGACCCGACCCCGCGCGAGGCGCACTGCGGGTGCATTTTCAGCAACGGATTGGCTTTCAGGATGCGATCGGTTTCCTCGACGAGGAAGCGGCGGTTTTCCGGCTCGTCGGAAAATTCGATGACCGTGTAGGTCGAAGGTCGACCGGCAGCCCGCGTCAGCCGCAGCAGCCGCTCCATTTCCGCGACCCGATTATTGGTCATGTCATCCTGGTCGATGATGTTGCCGATCGCGCCCTTGGGGATCATCTGGAACACGCCGTGCCCGGAGCTGCCCATGGCGCTGGCAATGGCCAGCAGTTCGTCGTCGTTGGCGAAAGTGCCGGGAACGTGATCGCCGACGCTCGAGAGGTGCTCCATCAGGCGTCCGCAGGAAAAGCCGACTGCGCCTGCATCCATTGCTTCGCGCACGTGGCGGGACATGGTTTCGATGTCTTCGGGAGTCGCCTTCTCGTGATTGAGTGCACGCTCGCCCATGGCGAATACGCGCAGTGGCGCGTGCGTGATGTGGCTGGCGACATCCATGGTGTACTGATTCTGGTCGAGCCGGTCGAGATATTCGCCGAAGCTGCGCCACTTCCAGTCAAGCCCTTCGTCGATGACGATGCCGGGGATTTCCTCGACGCCTTCCATCATCTCGATAAGCGGACGGCGAAACTCCTTCTCGACCGGCGCGAAGCCGACGCCGCAGTTGCCGGCGATGGCGGTGGTGACGCCATGCGAGAAGCTGGGATCGATCGTGTCGTCCCAGACGAACTGGCCGTCATAATGGGTGTGCAGGTCGATAAATCCGGGCGTCACGAGTGCGCCCTGTGCATCGATCTCCTGGGATGCAGTGCCCGAAACCTGGCCGATCTCGACAATGGTGCCGTCCTTGATCGCGATGTCGGCGGTGTAGCTGGCATCGCCGGTGCCGTCGGCGATCTTGCCGCCCCTGATGATCGTATCGAACATGTGTCACTCTCCCGGGTAATTCTTGGCGCGGTTTATACCAAATGATCCACGCGGTATCAATATGAGGGCCGTGCCCCTGACTCAGCGCAGGGACGCGAAGGCCGCCCGCATTTCGTTCACGAACAGCGCGGGCTGTTCCCAAGCGGCGAAGTGACCGCCCTTTTCCAGCGTGTTCCAGTGGATGATATTGGCATAGCGGTTTTCCGCCCACGAGCGCACGCCGCGCACGATCTCGCCGGGAAAGTCGCTGTAGGCGAGCGGCACGTCCGTCTGGCCCTGCGGCCACTTGTTCAGGCTTTCCCAGTACATGCGTGCCGA